>NZ_JBSFZS010000157.1:0-14261 GCF_053600395.1 Streptomyces sp. NPDC005070
CGGGTCGCCGGGGCGCAGTTCGCGGCGGGCGACGGCGGCGACGGCGGCCAGGTCGTCGGGACGGCGGTCGGGGCTGCGGTCCGCGCGCAGCAGCGGGAGCTGGACGGCGAGGACGAGGGCCACGGCGAGGACGCCGGTGGTGACGGCGTGGGGCAGCAGCCGCGGGAGTCTCGCCGCGAGGTGGTCGGCTCCGGCGGCCGCGAGCAGCGGGGCTCCGGCGAGGGCGTACAGGACGTAGCGCTCGTCGTAGAGCGGCCACCAGTGGGACACGGTCAGCAGCACCGCCGGGGGCACGGCCACCAGGGGCAGGGCGACGGCCGTGAGCGAGAGAGTGCCGCGCGGGGTCCGCTCGGGCCGGAACGCGAGGGCGGCGAGGACGAGGTACGGCACGATCACGAGCCGGGCCGGGCCGGTGAACAGCCCGAGCAGCCGCCTCGCGCTGGCGAGGCCGGTGCGCGGCAGCCAGGCGACCTGCGCGGACTGGCCGTGGGAGACCAGGAGGAGGGGCGCCAGCACCAAGGCCGTGGCCGCGGCGGCGAGGGTCCAGGCCCGCCACACCCGCGCCGGTACGCGGGCGAGCGCCAGTGTCGTGGCGTGGGCGAGGAGCAGCAGCAGGGCCATTTCGTGCAGCAGGCAGGTGGCGGCGGCCGTCGCTCCGTAGGCGAACCAGGGGCCGGACCCGGTGGAGCGGGCGGCCTCGACCAGCAGCAGGGTCGCCCCGGCCGCCCCGGCCGCGACGAGCGCGTAGGAGCGGCCCTCCTGGGCGAAGTGGCCGGTCATGGGCGTGACGGCGTACAGCAGGCCCGCCCACAGGCCGACGCGCGGGCGGCCCAGCCGGACACCGAGCACGGCCACCAGCCCGGCGGTCGCGGCGGCGCCGCAGACGGAGGGCAGGCGCAGGGCGACCTCGCCGGGGTGGGAGGCGAGAACGGGGTGCATGAGGAGGTAGTACAGGCCGTGCACGGCGTCCACGGAGTGCAGCAGGTGCCAGATCTGGGGCACCGAGCGCTGGGCGACCTGGAACGTGACGGCCTCGTCGCGCCACATGCCGCCGCGGTCGAGCCCCCACAGGCCGATCGCGAGCATGGCCAGGACGGGCACGAGGACGGACAGGACGACGGCCGCCACCTGCCGGCGCCGGTCGGCCCGGCGCCGGGCCCGGCCACCGGAGGCCCGGCCACGGGGGGCCTCGGCACGCCGGACGGCCGGAGGCGGGGCGGTCGGGCACCCGGCCGCCGGATGCCTCGCCGTCGACAGCCTCATCCACGCATACACCATGGAGGCGATTTTTTGCTATTAACAACCTTTAGTCGGTATTGACGGCCTATTACACGGTATGACCCATCCATGCGGCTTACGATCCGGGCTTCATGAGCCCCTTCCGGAAGCACCGCACGCCAGGACGCGTCCGCGCCCTCGCCGCCGCCTGGCTCGCCACCCGCGCCCTGATGCTGTGGCTCCTCGCCCACGACCGGTTCGCCCCGCTCGGCGGGGGCGGAGTGTCGCGCGAGGTGGGCCATCTGTACTTCCACTGGTACGGCGTGCTGTCCCAGGGCGCGTTCCCGGCCGGCGACCGGCTGTGGCAGTACCCGCCGGGGGCCGGGCCGGTGCTGCTCGCTCCCGGGCTGCTGCCGGGGCTGACGTACTTCACCGCGTTCGTGGCCTGCGTGCTCGCCGCCGACGCGGTGATCGCCGTCGCCCTCACCCGCGCCGGGCTGCGGCCCGGGCGCAGTCCGAGCGGCGCCCGGCTGTGGGTGCTGGGCCTGCCCCTGCTGCTGCACATCCCGCTCGCCCGGTACGACGTGCAGGTCACCGCCTTCGCCGTCGTCTCCCTGCTGGCCCTCTCACGCCGCCCGCGCGTGTGCGGCGCGTTCGCCGCGATGGGGGCCGTGGTGAAGGTCTGGCCCGCGCTGGCGCTGATCGGAACCCCCCGGGGCCGGGGGACCCGCGAGGTGTGGACCTCGGCGGCGGTCACCGCGGCCGCGCTGCTCGCCGTCCTCACGGCCGCCTTCAGCGGCCCCTTCGACTTCCTGCGCCAGCAGAGCGGCCGGGGTGTCCAGATCGAGTCCCTCGGCGGCACGGTCCTGGGCTTCGCGCGCCACGCCGGCTGGCCGGGCACGGCCCGCTACCAGTACGGCGCGATGGAGTTCGTCGGTCCGTACACCGGCGCGGTCGCGGCCTGCTCGCTCGCCCTGACCGTCGCCGCGTTCGGGCTCGTGCTGCTGTGGCGGGTCCGCGCACGGCGCTGGACGACGGCCACCCCGTACGACGCGGCGCTCACGGCCGTCCTGCTGTTCACCGTGACCAGCAGGGTGATCAGCCCCCAGTACATGGTGTGGCTGCTGGGCCTCGCCGCCGTCTGCCTGACCTCGCGGCACACCACGCAGCGCCCGGTCGCCGCGCTGATCCTGGCGGCGACGGCGGTCAGTTCGGTGGCGTACCCCGGGCTGTACGGCGAGGTGGTGCACAGCACCTGGACGGGCTGTCTGCTGATGCTCGTACGCAACGGCCTGCTGGCGGCCGCGGCGGGGGTGTCCTTCGTACGGCTGTGGCGGTCGGGCCTGCCCACGGCCGCGCCGTGCCGCGGTGGGCCGGTCGGGCGGGAGCGCGGCACTCACCGGATTCCCACCGGGCTCCGAACGCGACAGTGACCGCCCCTTGACGGAGAATTACCCGCAATCCCTACGATTCCGGCCCGTGGATCACATGAACCCTCACCAGGCGAAGGTCAGCGTCGTCGTCATCGGGTACGACGACGCCGCCCATGTGGCGGACGCCGTGCGCTCGGCGCTCGCGCAGGGTCCCGCCGTGCGCGAGGTGATCGCCGTGGACGACCGCTCGACGGACGGCAGCGCCGCCCTCCTCGACGCCCTCGCCGCAGGGGAGCCACGCCTGAGAGTGATCCACCGGCCGGTCAACAGCGGCGGCTGCGGCAGCCCCCGCAACGACGGCGTCGACGCGGCGGACTCCCCGTACGTGATGTTCCTGGACAGCGACGACGTCCTGCCGGCCGGCGCGGTGGACGCGCTGCTCGGCGCCGCCGAGGAACACCACGCCGAGGTCGCCGCCGGGCTCTGCGTACGCCGGGAACTGCCCTCGGGCCGCGAGGTCCCCTGGGAACGCGCCCTCTACGCGCGGCCCGCCCTGATATCCCGCCCCTCGCGCCGCCTCCGCCTCGCCCACGACACCCTCTGCGTCAACAAGCTCTACCGCACCGGCTTCCTGCGTGAGCACGGCATCCGTTTCCCCGAAGGCCGCCACCCCTACGAGGACTTCGTGTTCACCGCGCGGGTGCTGGCCGCCGCGCCGCGCATCGCGCTCATCCCCGACACGGTCTACATCTGGCACGTACGACGCACCGCCGACCGCCTGTCCATCTCGCTCGACCGCGCCGGCATCGACAACTGGCGGGCCCGCACCGAGGCGAACCGGGAGGCGTACGAGATCCTCCTGGGCGCCGGGGAGAAGCGGCTCGCGCGGGCCGTGCGCGCCAAGTTCCTCGACCACGAACTGCGGATGTACACGCGCGAACTGGAACTGCGCGCGCCCGGCTACCGCAGCGCCTGGTGGGACCACACACGGGCGTACCTGTCGACGTTCGACGCGGACGACTTCGGCGTCAACCCCTCGGCCCCCGGCCGCCTCGTCGCCCGGGTGATCCTCGCCTGCCCCGCCCCGCGCGACCTGCCCCGCCTCAGGGAACTCGCGGCCCGCCCGGCCCGGCTGCTCCCGCCCTACACCCGCGACGGCGACGGCGTGCCCGTGTGGTCCGCGGATCTCCCCGAGGTGACCCTGGAGCACTTCCTGGGCCGGCCCGCCCATCTGCTGCCCGCCGCCGTCGACGCGGAACTGCGCCCCCGCGCGCGGGGCACCCGGCTGCGGCTGCGCCTGCACGAGCTGTACGGGCGGATGGCCGAGGCGGGTCCCGTCTCGGTGGACGTGGCGTTCGTCCACCGGGAGGAGGGGCGGGTGGGCCTGCGCGGCAGGGCGGCCCTGGTGGCCGACCGTCACGGCGGCTCCTGGTGCGCGGAGACCCCGGTGGCGCTGTCGGCGCTGGGCGCGGGCGTCTGGGATGTGCGCCTGGCCGTGCGCTTTCACGACGGTACGAGCCGGGAGGTGTCGGCGCACGCGCTCGGCGGCCCGGGTCTGCTGCGCCGCCGCGCGGTCGCCGACGCTCACCACGGGGTTCTCCTCGTACAGCCCTACCGGACGCACGCGGGGGCACTGGGGCTGCGGACGGCGTCCGGCCTGCGAGGCATGACCGCAGTGGTGTCCCGCAGGCTCCGCCGCCTGCTTCACTGATACGCGGACGCGGGGACGCGAGGCGCGGACGCGGACACCGTCAGGCGCGCCCGCCCTCCCCACCGCAGGCACGACGTCCGGCACCACGGACTCACTCACGAGGGGAACGGCCGCACATGACCTGGCTGATCACCGGCGGCGCCGGCTACATCGGAGCGCACGTCGTCCGCGCGCTGCGCGAGGCGGGCGAACAGGCCGTGGTCTACGACGACCTGTCCACGGGGATCGCGGAGCGGGTGCCGTCGGACGTTCCGCTCGTCGTCGGCTCGACCCTGGACGGCGACCTGCTGGCCCGGACGCTCGCCGGGCACTCCGTCACCGGTGTCGTCCACCTGGCGGCGAAGAAGCAGGTCGGCGAGTCCGTGGACCTGCCCCTGCACTACTACCGGGAGAACGTCGAGGGCCTGCGCGTCCTGCTGGAGGCCGTGACCGCGGCCTCCGTGACGGCGTTCGTCTTCTCGTCCTCGGCCGCGGTGTACGGCATGCCGGACGTGGACCTGGTGACGGAGGAGACACCGTGCGCGCCGATGAGCCCGTACGGCGAGACGAAGCTGGCGGGCGAGTGGCTGGTGCGAGCGACCGGCCGCGCGACGGGGCTGTCCACGGCCTGCCTGCGCTACTTCAACGTGGCGGGCGCGGCGACCCCGGAGCTGGCCGACCTGGGCGTCTTCAACCTCGTCCCCATGGTCTTCGAGAAGCTGACGGACGACGCCGCGCCGCGCGTCTTCGGCGACGACTACCCGACGCCGGACGGCACCTGCGTCCGCGACTACATCCACGTGGTCGACCTGGCCGAGGCGCACGTGGCCGCGGCCCGCGCCCTGACGGCCTCCCCCGGGGCCTCCCTGACCCTCAACATCGGCCGCGGCGAGGGGGTTTCGGTGCGCGAGATGATCGACCGCATCAACGCGCTCACCGGGTACGACCGGCCCCCGGTCACCACCCCGCGCCGCCCCGGCGACCCGGCCCGCGTCGTCGCCTCCGCCGACCGCATCGCCGACGAACTGGGCTGGAAGGCCCGCTACGACGTGGAGGACATGATCACCTCGGCCTGGTCGGGCTGGCTCCGCCACCACCCGGCCGCGAGCCGGAGCTAGGTCGTGTCCGCAAAGTCGCGTCGTCCGCCCGCAGGGCGGGCCCGGCGGCGGCATGGGGGTCCCCCCTGCTCGAGCGGAGCCGAGAGCTCGGGGGAGCGTGCTCTCGGCGTGCCGGGCGCAGACCCTCGTACTGGACGTACTTGGGTCTTCGCCCGGTGCGGCGAGTGGGGGTCCCCCCTGCTCGAAGAGCTTGGGGGAGCGTGCCAGGCGTCGCCGGGCAGACGAGACTTTGCGGACACGACCTAGGCCTGCCGATCGGACCGGCCGGCAGGGCGGCAGCTGACCGGAGCGTCCCGGCGTCCCCCTGACGGCCGCCCCTCCCTTCCCCCGTACGCTCGCCCCATGACGGCCACCGGCACCATCCTCGGCTCCGCGGTGGGCGACGCCCTCGGCGCACCGTTCGAGTTCGGCCCGGAAGGCGCGTTCACCCGGCGCTTCCCGGTGCCCGGGAACGACGGCGAGATGTGCGGGGGCGGCGGCTGGGACCCGGGTGAGGCGACCGACGACACACAGATGGCCGTCCTGGTCGGCGAGTCGCTGCTCCGGCACGGCCGCCTCGAACTCCCGGACGTCTTCGACCGGTTCCGGCGCTGGGCGGCGGCCGACCCCAAGGACATCGGTCTGCAGACCGAGGCGGTCCTGACGAGCGGCGACCCCTGGGATCTGGCGGCCGCCCTTCACTTCCAGACCAGTCAACGCGGCGCCGGGAACGGCTCGTTGATGCGGGCGTCCACCTCCGCCGTGTTTTTCGCCCCGTACGGCAAGGACGCCACGATGTCCGCCGCGCGGCGCGTCGCCGCCCTGACCCACGGCGACCGTGCCGCCTGGGAGGGCACCGCGATCCTCCACGAACTGGTCCGCGTCGCCCTGCTCGGACAGGACCCCCTCACCGCGCTCCCGGACACGCTCGACGCCGTCCACCCGGACCACCGGGCCCGCTACGCCACGGTCCTCGGCCGCGACTGGCACCCCGATCTGGCGACCGAGTTCAACGGGGCCGTGTGGCCCTGTCTCGGCTCGGCCGTGTGGGCCGTGCGGACCACCGGCTCCTTCGAGGACGCCGTGCGCGCGGCGGTCGATCTCGGCGGCGACACGGACACCGTCGCGGCGGTGACGGGTGCGCTCGCGGGGGCGGTGTACGGGGAGGGCGCCGTGCCCGCCCGCTGGAGCGAGCCGCTGCACGTGCCCCTGCCGGGTTTCGGCGGGCGCGTCCTGCGGGCGGCCGAGCTCATCGATCTCGCGGTCCGGCTGTCCGGGCGGCCGCCCGGCGGGGAGCGGCCGGCCGGGGAGGAGTCGGGCTGAGCGGGGATCGCCCGGGTCGGCGAGCCGGGATCACCTGGGCCGCTGAGCCGGGATCCCGAGCTCGCCGGGCGGGGGGTACCCCGGGTCAGAGGGCCTTCAGGGCCGCCGCCGTCGCACGGGCCAGGCTGGCCAGGTAGCCCTTCGGGACCTTGGGGCCGCGGACGACGACCGCGCGCCAGTACAGCGGGCCCGACATCAGGTCCAGCGCGAGTTCGACGTCGACGCCCGCACGGATCTCGCCCCGCTCGACGGCCGACGCGACGATCCCGCTCGCCACCGACTGCTGGCCCTCCCGCAGCGCGGCCTGCATGGCGTCCGCGATCTCGGGGTTGCGGGCCGCCTCGGCCTGGAGGTCGGGGATGATCTGGCCGGCCACCGGGTGCCGCAGAGCGCGCGAGGTGACCTCGTACAGCAGCCGCAGGTCGCCCTCCAGGGAGCCGGTGTCGGGCGCGGGCAGCCCCTGGACCGCGATCGCCGAGACCAGGTCGAGCACGAGATGGAGCTTGGAGCGCCAGCGCCGGTACACCGCGGTCTTGCCGACGCCGGCGCGGCGGGCGATGCCCTCGATGGACATCCGGGCGTAGCCGACGGACGCGAGCTCCTCGAAGACGGCGGCGCGGATCGCCTCGGTCACGTCCTCACGGAGGACGGCCGCACCGGCGGGAGCCCGGCGGCGCCTGGGCTTTCCGTCGGCAGGCGCGGGCGTGGCGGCACTCGCGGCTGCATCGGCGTTCGTCGTCATACGGACCAGCATAGGGCGTTACGACGAAACGGTTGCGTTCCGACGTCGACTGGGCCTACTCTCGCGTTACGACGATACGGTCCCGTTCCGACGCAAGAAAACGGCAGGAAACGCCGTGGGAAACGTCCCGGGACCGACCGCGCGCCCCCACCCCCCGAGCGAAAGCAACGGATGTGAGCCAGGTCCTCAACACACCGCCCCCGACAGCGTCATCGGTCCCCCCCGCCGACGACGCCGCGGCCATCGCCGCCCGGTACGGCCTCACCGTCAGCGGCGCGCGCCCGAGCCTGCCCGCGTACATCGGCCAGCTGTGGGCACGGCGCCACTTCATCACCGCGTTCGCCACCGCCAAGCTCACCTCGCAGTACAGCCAGGCCAAGCTGGGCCAGGTGTGGCAGGTGATGACCCCGCTGCTGAACGCGGCGGTCTACTACTTCATCTTCGGCGTGCTGCTCGGCACCAGCCACGGTGTGCCGGACTTCATCCCGTTCCTGGTCACCGGCGTCTTCATCTGGACCTTCACGCAGAGCTCGATCATGGCGGGCACCCGGGCGATCTCCGGCAGCCTCGGCCTGGTCCGCGCCCTGCACTTCCCGCGCGCCGCGCTGCCGGTGTCGTACGCGATCCAGCAGCTCCAGCAGCTCCTGTTCTCGATGGCCGCGCTGGTCGTCATCCTGCTGTGCTTCGGCGTCCCGGTGAGCGCCTCGTGGCTGCTCGCGGTGCCCGTGCTGGTGCTCCAGTTCACGTTCAACGCGGGCGTCGCGATGGTCATGGCGCGGATGGGCGCCAAGACGCCGGACATCGCCCAGCTCATGCCGTTCATCCTGCGCACCTGGATGTACGTCTCCGGTGTCATGTGGAGCATCGACAAGCTGCTCAAGAACAACCACGTGCCGCACTGGGTGGAGATCGCGCTCGCGAGCAACCCGGCGGCCGTCTACATCGACCTGATGCGCTACTCGCTGATCGACAGCTTCCACGCGCACCATCTTCCGCACCACGTCTGGGCACTGGCGGTGGGCTGGGCGGTGGTCGCCGGCGCCGGCGGCTTCATCTACTTCTGGAAGGCTGAGGAGACGTACGGCCGTGGCTGACATCATCGCGCAGGACACCCAGCCGCAGGACACCGCGAGCGCGGCGACGGCCGCCCCCGTGGCCGACGCGGAGCGCATCCCGACCGTCATCGCGGACCGCGTCGACATCGTGTACCGCGTCAACGGCACCGGTGCCGGACGGGGCAGCGCCACCGCCGCGCTCAACCGCATCCTGCGCCGCGAGCAGTCCGAGAAGGCGTCGGGCGTCCGCAAGGTCCACGCGGTCAAGTGCGTCTCCTTCACCGCCTACCGCGGCGAGGCCATCGGCCTGATCGGCACCAACGGCTCCGGCAAGTCCACGCTGCTCAAGGCGGTCGCGGGCCTGCTCCCGGTGGAGAACGGCATGATCTACACCGACGGCCAGCCCTCGCTGCTCGGCGTGAACGCGGCCCTCATGAGCGACCTCACCGGCGAGCGGAACGTCTACCTCGGCGGCCTCGCCATGGGCATGTCCCGTGAGCAGGTCAAGGAGCGCTACGAGGAGATCGTCGACTTCTCCGGCATCAACGAGAAGGGCGACTTCATCACCCTGCCGATGCGGACGTATTCCTCCGGCATGGCGGCGCGGCTGCGGTTCTCCATCGCGGCGGCCAAGGACCACGACGTCCTGATGATCGACGAGGCCCTCGCGACCGGCGACCGCTCCTTCCAGAAGCGCTCCGAGGCCCGCATCCGCGAGCTGCGCAAGAGCGCGGGCACGGTGTTCCTGGTCAGCCACAACAACAAGTCGATCCGCGACACCTGCGACCGCGTGCTGTGGCTGGAGCGCGGCGAGCTGCGCATGGACGGCCCGACCGAGGACGTCCTCAAGGAGTACGAGAAGTTCACGGGCAAGTAGGCGCACCGGGTCCGTCGAGCACGTGACCCGCGCAGTGACCCGGGGCGGGGCCGTCGACGGCTCCGCCCCGGACTCGTTCCTGGCTCACTCCGGGCTCACTCCGCCCGTTCAGCGCTCCAGGAACGCGAACAGGTCCTCCCACCCGCGGACGACCGCCTCCGTCGTGAAGCGCCGGACGTTCGTGCGCGCCGCGTCGCCCATGGAGTCCCGCAGCGCCTTGTCGGACATCAGCGTGTCCAGCCGGCGGGCCAGTTCACCGGTGTTGCCGAGGGTGGCCAGCAGGCCGTCCTCGCCGTCCCGGACGATCTCGCGGACGCCGGGCGCGCAGTCGAAGGCGGCGCACGGCAGCCCGGCGGCCATCGCCTCCATGAGGGCGAGCGGGAAGCCCTCGCCGCGCGAGGAGAGCACGAAGACCGAGCCGCCGCGCAGCGCGCCCGGGACATCGCTCGTCCGTCCCATCCAGTCGACCGAGTCGTCGAGTCCGAGGGCGGTGCACTGCTTCCTCAGGATCTCCTCGTCCTCGTCCTCGCCCGAGCCGTAGATCCGCAGCCGCCAGCCGGGGTGGAGCGGGGCGGCCTCGGCCCAGGCGTCGAGGAGCATGTCGATGCCCTTCTGGTCGGTCAGCCGCCCCACGCTGACGACGGCGTTCCCGGTACGCGGCGAGGGCACCTCCGGCATGAACGGAAGGGGGTTCGGCATGAAGGACACGTTGTTCATGCCCTGCCCGATCCAGAGGTCGGCGTCCTCCCGGGTGAGCGCGAGCATCCGGTCGACGTCCTTGTAGTGCTTCAGAACCCGGCGGAAGCGCGAGGTCGTCCGGCAGTACTCGTAGGACTCGTGGCTCATCCCGATGACGGTCATGCCACCGGTGTCGGCGAGCTCCACCCACTCCATGGCCCACACCTGGGTGACGATCACGACAGCACCCGGGCGCGCGGTCCGGAACAGCGCGGTCAGCTCGGCGGCCTTCTCCCGCATGCCGGCCGCCCGCTCGGCACGCAGCCTCCGCTCCGCGACGTCGAGCCGCCCCCTGAGACCCCGCGCCGGTCCCACGTGGGGCGGGTGGATGTCGTACAACGTCGTGGTGGCGTACGGGAGTTCGCCGAGTTCCTGCGGGACGGCGGGCTCGGTGACGCCCACGACGTGCACGCGGTGACCGCGCTCGGTGAACAGCCGGGCCATCTGGTGCGACCAGCTCGTCACCCCGCCGAGTTCGTCGACGCTGTTGGAGACGAAGAAGACGTCCCGCTGCGGGCCGGTCATCCGCGCCTCCCGTGCCCGAAGAACTGGTCGACGACGCTGCGGGCCGCCGTCCCCTTGTCGTACTCGCCGAAGTCGGCGAGGAACTGCTCGCGCCTGGGCGCGTACTTGACGCTCTGCTCCTCCAGCGAGCCGAGGACGGTGTGCAGTTCGTCCTCGGTCCGCACCACCGGCCCCGGCGCCCGCTCCAGCAGGTCGAAGTAGGTTCCGCGGTCCTCGTGCACATACGCGTCGTAGTCGTAGGCGAAGAAGAACATCGGGCGGTCGAGGAGGGCGTAGTCGAACATCACGGACGAGTAGTCGGTGATCAGGGCGTCGGCGAGGGCGAGCAGCGGGGTCATGTCGTGGTGGGCCGTGACATCGACGACCCGGCCGCGCACGGACGGCGGGAGCACGACGTGGTTCAGATAGTGGGAGCGGACCAGCAGGACGTAGCGGTCGCCGAAGGTGTCGGCGAAGCGCTCGACGTCGAAGGGCAGCTCGAACCGCTTCTTTCCGTTGCCGCGGCTGCGGAACGTCGGGGCGTACAGGAGGATCTGGCGGTCGTCGGGGATGCCCAGCTCCGCCGCCAGCGGGCCGCGTTCGCGCCCGCCTCCGGCCGCCTCGCGCTGCCTGGCCCGCACGAGCGCGTCGTTGCGCGGGTATCCGACCCGCAGCAGGGTCCGCTCCTTCAGCCGGAACGCCCGTGCGAGGGTGCGCACGTCGTGCTCGGAGCGGATGAGGAAACGGTCGAAGCGGTCCAGTACCTTCTGCTGTTCGGCCTGCCCCTCACGGGACTTGAGTTTCCATTCGGCCTCGTCGAAGCCCATCCGCTTGAGCGCGGAGCCGTGCCACGTCTGGATGTACGTCGTGCCCGGCCGCTTGGTCAGTTTCAGCGGGTAGCTCTGGTTGTCCACCCAGAACTCGGCCTGCGCGAGCGCTCTGAGGTAGGGCAGCGACCAGCGGCGTACGAGGGTGGCGTCGTCCGGGAAGCCGGCCGTGCTGTCGGTGTACGACCAGACCGGCTCGAACTCCAGCCCCTGGCGGCGCATCTCCTCGTAGATCGCCCGGGGGCTGTCGCTGTACTGGCGGCCCAGATGGCTCTCGAAGACGACGAGCCCCGTGCGGACGGGCAGCCGGCTGAAGACCTCGTGGTAGATGCGGATCTTGGTCTCGCCGGAGGTGAGTTCCTTGCGCAGGGAACGGGCCTTGCGGTAGCCGGTCTTGGCGAGCGTGGCGGCCCGGCCGTGCACTCCGCGCCGTACGACGACGTTCGCCTTCTTGTCGGGGACCAGCCGGAAGGAGAGATGTCCGCGTGCGGAGACGACCGGCTCCATGCGGTCGGCGACCAGCCGGGTGAGCCGGGGCCGGACGGGCAACTGCCCGGTGACCAGGCCGGGTTCGGCCGCGGTGATGCGTGTGCCGGTGCGCACGCCGTCGACGTCGAGGTGCAGCCGTACGTCCCACACGGCGTCCACGATGCCGAGCGGCCGTACGGCCAGGAGGTTCGCCGAGCCCTCCCAGGCGATGGTCTCGCCCGCGTGCCACACGTACGCCACGGGAAAGCGGAAGGTCTGGAAGCGCACTCCGGGGCGGCGGGCGTAGAACTCCAGCTCGCCGGTGAGCCGGGCGCCGGGCGGGATCACACCGAGCGGGTTGGTGACGCGCCCGGCGAGCCGGACGGTGCCGCCGGTGCTCTCGTACGAGGTCAGCGTGTTGCGCAGGAACATCCGGTCGACCGGCTTGATGTGGTGGCCGAGGTCGGTGACGTCCAGGACATGGCGGCCGAAGGGGTCGTCGAGATGCTCGGCGCACCAGTACACGCGGCCGTCGCGCTCGACGAGCGGCGAGGAGATCTTGTCGCGGTTGGTGAGCGTGTCCACGGCCGGCAGCAGGTTGTCCCAGTCGCTCACCTGGAGGAGGTAGGCGCAGATGGCCTGGATGGGCTCGGTCTCGTCGAAGGCCGCGCGGTCGATCGACTCCAGGTACCGCCGGGCGATCGCCGCGAACTCCTCACGGAAGGCCGCGTCCCGGAAGGGCAGTTCGCGCAGGTGCAGGACGAGGTCGTGCTTGAGGAACTTGACGTCCTTGGCGAACTTCAGCTCCAGGAGGCCCTTTTCCGCGAGGAGTTGGTCGACCCTGCGGTGGATCTCCATGCGGTGCGTGAAGTTGGCGATCTCGTCGCGCCGGTTGCTGATGGACTTCGCCTCCGCCTTGTCGGAGACCCGCCAGTCGTACACCCGGTTGGGGATGAGGGTGATGCGGCGGGCGGTGGCGTAGGCCTGGGCGGAGAAGAGCAGGTCCTCGTAGTGGATGCCGACCGGGAAGCGCAGGCCCTCGTCGAGCAGGAACCGCCGGCGGTAGCACTTGTTGGTCGACAGGGTGTCGAAGACCAGCAGGTCGGGCAGTTCGGAGACCGCCTCCAGGGTGCGGGTGCGCCGGTACAGCCAGGGGTACCACTTGACCTCCTTGCGCGTGCGCGAGTCGACGTGCACGCGCACGCACAGGCCGGAGACCAGGTCCGCGCCGGTGGACTCCGCGGCCTCCAGCATGTTGCGGCAGGCGTTGCGCTCCAGGACGTCGTCGCTGTCGAGGAAGACGACGTAGGTGCCGCGGGCCTCGGTGATGCCGCGGTTGCGGGGGGCGCCGCAGCCGCCGCTGTTCTCGGGCAGCCGGCAGGCGCGGACCCGGCCGGGGTGCGCCGCGGCCAGGCCGCGCGCCACCTCGTACGAGCCGTCGGTGCTCCGGTCGTCGACGACGATCACCTCGACGTCGTGCAGCGTCTGGTCCAGGACGGAACGCACGGCCGTGGACAGCCGGGCGGCGTCGTTGTAGACGATGACGACCACGGAGACCGCAGGTCTCCTGGGCCCGGACCCGGTGGACGCGCGGCGCTCGGCGGACGCGCGAGGTTGATCCTCGTTCATCCTATTAATCGTAGTCAGTGCAGCCCGTTTTGGGGCGCTATCGACCGTTCCTCGCGTGTTGGAAGACCCACGTCCGGTACATCACGAAGCGGAACGCCGAGGCCAGGACGATCGACAGCACCTTGGCGATGTTCGAGCCGAGCGGACCGCTCATGCCCAGACCCTGATAGCCGGCGTAGAACAGCACGCTCTCCATGGCGACGCCGAGCCCGCTGAAGGCGAAGAAGAGAGCGATCTGGCGCCGGGTGCGCGAGGCCCGGTCCCGGTAGGCGAAGTAGCGGAAGCCGAGGTAGTTCGTCCCCATGGCGACACAGCTCGCGACCACCGTGGCGACCATCGGGGCCCACCGCAGGCCATGCAGCGCCAGATTGAAGAAGAGGACGTTGACGGCGACCCCGCTGCCGCCGACGACGGCGAACCGGGCGACCTCCAGGGCGAGCCGGCGGGCCCTCGGGACACTCGGGACGGAGCGGGGGCGGACGACCGGGGCGGGCAGGGTGGCGACACGAGCCCGGCCCTCGGAGAGATGCACTGTCACGGGTCCGGATCCTCCACAGGTCTGTCCGTCGGTCGAGCCCACCCTAAGCTAAATGTCCTATTTACCAGGTATAGGTAAATCGCGAGCCGGAGTTTCTTCGGAGAATCACCAGAGGCCGGCAAGAAGGCCGGCGCGCGGCCTCCCCCGCGCGCGAAACGGGGGCGCCCCGAGCCATGACCGGC
>NZ_JBSFZS010000158.1:0-14184 GCF_053600395.1 Streptomyces sp. NPDC005070
GGGGGGCCCGGGTGCGGCTTCCGGCCTCGCCGGCCGCGTCGGCCCGGGCCGCCCTGTGGGCCTCCAGGAGGGCGGTGACGATCTCGTCGCCGCAGGCGGCCCGGACTTTCGCCAGATACGGGTGGGCCATGCCGGTGCCGAGCAGATCGGTCTCCTCGAAGGCGGTGAGGTCGACCGACAGGAGGAGGAACTTCTCGAACGACGGGGCGGTCATCGCGTCACCGTCCGGGTGGTCTCGTCGGCACCGGGTGAGGCCTCCGGGTCGGGCCCGACCGCTGCCGGAATCTCGAAGGTGGGACCGGCGTGCAGGCCGCCGCCGCCCGGCAGGGGGGTGCACACCAGCCGGTTGAAGCCGTCGCGCAGGCGGAACATTTCGCAGACGCTCTCCTGGAGGACTTCCGGCTGTCCGTTGAACGCCTTCGTGAGCAGGGCGAGGAACGCCCCGTAGTCGGCGTTGAAGTCCCGGGCGACACGGGCGAGTTCCGAGCCCGCCGGATAGTCGGCCAGCCGGACACTCGTCTTCACCTTGTACACGTCCTCCCAGGCGATGCTCAGCGGAGGCCCCGAAGGCGCGCCGGGGTGGTCGCCCACCTGGTAGTAGCGCCCGAGTTGGAGCTGCCGGAACCGGTAGTAGTGGGCCAGTTCCCCCTCCGCGTCGTAGATGCCGGAGTCGAGGCCCTCGCCCTGGCCGGCGATGAGGCGGAGCGCCCGCTGCGCCGATTCCAGGTCGGAGACGACGACCACCTCGCCGCCGCCGGAGTAGAAGTACTCGGGCCCCACCTGACGGGCCGGATCCCCGTGGAAGAGCGCGGGATCGTTGGCCGCCACCTTTTCGAGCCCTTCGATGATCTCCTCGTAGAACTCGCCGATGCTGTAGAAGCGCATCTGCTCCGCCGTGGGGCTGGAGACTAGGAAGTGGGTCTTGCGGTCCGGTGACTTCACCAGCCGCGAGTCGGCACCGGGGGCCTTGCCCGGCCGCTCGATCTTGCAGAACGTCTCCACCGCCTCGGGGGAGAAGGGCCGCAGGTCGACGGTGAAGTCGTCCTCCCCGTCCGGCAGACGGGCCGGATAGGACGGCACGAAGCCGGGGCGGGTCAGGTCGGGCGTCCCGCCGATGGCGTTCAGGACGTTGGCGGCGAGGGTCAGATGCAGCATCTCCTCCACCGCGGTCACCCGGATGATGTGGGCGGCGTCGGAGTTGGTGCTGGAGTGGATGGAGTAGTACGCGGTCAGGTACGGCGGGATGGTGGCGTGCTCGAGCGCCATCGCCGCGTTCAGGTAGGCGAGCAGGTCGTCACGGTTCTCGATGGTCGACGCGATCATGAGGCCGCCTCCCCTGAGGTCGGCGCCGGCCGGCGCTGGTCGGAGGTGACGGTGATCGGTGCGGTCTCGGAGTCGAGCTGGGCCAGCATGGCCCGGACGCTGCGCAGGCACAGGGCGGCGAGGGTGAGCGTCACGTTCGAGGTGCCCACGGTGGGCATGCTTCCCCCGCCGACCATGTACAGGTTCTCGTGATCCCAGCACCGCTGATCCGCGTCGACCACCGAGGCCGACGGCTCGCGGCCCATCACGTGGGTGCCGGCGAGGTGGTTGCCCCCGCGGATCTCGTATCCCTCGCCGTCGTGGACGGCGTAGCCCCAGAAGTTCGGGTTGTACGCGGTATGGTCCTCGGCCCCCAGACGGGCGAAGATCCGTCTCGACAACTGCCGGGCGTACGCCACGCCCCGCATCGTGTACTCGGGGACGTTGTACGTGAGAACGGGCCGCATGTTGCCCAGCTTGTCCGTGAAGTCCGGGCTCACGGTGACCCGGTTGCCGGGGTCGGCGGGGACCTCGACCATGAACGCGAGCTGCAGCTGACGGGACACCCGGTCCACCAGGCCCTGGCGGAGGGACTCGCCGTAGCGGCCGCCGGAGTCCACCAGACCGATCAGGTCGGTCATCGGCGCACCCCGGGCCCAGCCCCAGCCGTCGTTGTGGATGTCGACGGTGAACGCCGCCTGACGGCTGCGGAAGCGACCTCCGCGCAGGTCGGCGATGCCGCCCGTGCAGATCGTGCCGCGGAAGGTGCCGGCCACCTCCGGCAGCAGCGCCCACGCGAGCAGGTAGGCGTGGTCCATGAAGTTCCGCCCCATCAGGCCGCTCGAACCGCGCAGGCCGGAGGCCAGCATCAGCCGGGGGTTCTCCACCGCGTTGGCGGCCAGGACGAACAGCCGGCCGCGGGCTCTCATCGTGGTGTAGCCGGGGCTGTCGGGCCGGTCGTAGCGGCGGTACTCGATCTCGGTCACCCGGTTCGTGCGCTCGTCGACGTGCACCTTGTGGGCCACCGCCTGCGCCACCAGGTCGACCCGGCCGCTCTGGAGGGCCAGAGCCAGGGTCTTGCCGGCGTTGTACTTGGCCTGCACCGGGCAGATGGGCACGCAGTTGTTGTTGCCCTGGCAGCGCTCGCCGACCTCGACCTGGTACGCGCTCACCGCGCCTCGCGGCACATAGCCCTTCCCACCGTCGTAGGCCGGGTTCGGTATCCCGTTACGGCCCTGCGGGAACGGCCGGACGCGCAGTTCCCGCCGCTCCCCGTCGAGTTCGACCGGCATGCCGTCGACGTCCTTCGCGACCGTCCGGTCCAGATAGGACAGGGGCAGTCCCTTCATGGGGAAGACGTAGTCCTCGTCGAAGCTGATCCCGAGGTAGGCTTGGTCCTCCACGTCGGCGGAGACGCCTATCTCGCGTTCGGCCTCGCTGTAGTACGGGGCGAGGTCCTCGTAGGTGAGCGGCCAGTCGGCCCCTTCGCCGTAGAGCGTCCGCATCCGGAAGTCCTCGGGCAGCATCCGCAACGCCTTGCCCTCCCAGTGCATGGTGGTGCCGCCGAGGACCCGCGTGTAGGTGGTGTCGGTGGCGAAGGGTCCGCTCTGGACGATGTAGGACGAGGCGTCGGGCGCACCCGGGGTGATGCGCCGTGCGTCGGTGCCGCGCGGCATCGGGGCATTCGCGACGGCCGGGTAGGGAGCCTGGTTGTCCTTGCTGACGGCTGAGTAGAACCGGTCGAGATAGCGCTCGTAGCCCCTGAGGGTGAGGTCTTCGGCCGGGCCCGCCTCGAGCAGCAGCACCTTCCTGCCTGCCTGGCTCAGCCGCAGGGCGACGAGAGCGCCGGAGATCCCGCCGCCGACGATGACGGCGTCGTAGAGAACCTCGGCCGCCGCCCCGGGGTCGGTGCGGTGCGCCGCCCCCTTGGGAAACTTCGCGTACATGGGACAGTCACTCCTCCACTGCCAGGCACAGCCGCGACCGGCGTGGCGGGCTGGGTCCGCGTCGGCCGGCCGCGGTCACACGGCGTCGGCCCGAACGTGCGTGGCGGACACAGGGGAGACGTCGCCCGGCGACCGAGGACCGCTGTGGACGCCGAGTGCGGCCGTAAGCTGCCGCCACGGGTAGGTGTGGGGACTCTGCGCGAGCGAGCCGATGAACGGCGCAAGAGAGCGCAGATTGTTCATGGCAACTTCGATGGTCAAGCTGCGCGTTGGTGTCGTTGCTGCTGACGCGGCGCACAAGCCACTGTCGCGTCAGCAACGATACGCGCGAACCCTCAAGATCGCTGAATGTGCCGCGGGCGTCTGCCGCACGCCGCGCTCCGGGTGAGAGAAACCTGAAGGAGCCTCAGGAAACCTTTTCCACGCACAATTTCCCGAATGCCGCGGTGGGTCACCGTGGGCGGCCCGTGCGTCCGGTACGCCCAACACGCCTGCCCTGCCCGCCTGGTGGCAGTCGGCCCCGCCCGCCACCCGGCAAGCGGTCATGGGCGCGCAGCCGGCTCCCGCCACCCAACTGCTCGTCCTGCCCTGGGAAGAGACCTCCTCGCGCTGGAGCACGGCACTCGCTGGACGTCGCCGGCTCGCATACCGGTCGCACCGATGTCCGGAGACAGTCCCCGCCTGTTCCCCGGTCGCGCGGGCGGTCTCCCGCGACCTGCCGGCGGTCGTGTTGCGATCTTCCCCACCAGTGCTTTCATGGAAATGAAGGCATGCGTGCCAGCGGAATATGCGCGAGGCGGAAGACCTCGGTGTGGGGCGGCTGTGTTGCGCTGTGGCGGTGTGGGGCGGAGGACGCGCGGGCGATGCGCGGTGCCACGCGCAGACCTGACCTGTTTCCGTATGTGTCCACACCCGGCGCTCGTATGACGTCCCGTCAATGATGTGCAGCGCGGAGGGAACGTCCTCATGCCCACCAAGGTGATCCGCCGGCCGGACGGCAAGGAACGGCCGCACAACGCCCCCTGGTACACGCTGTACCCGAGACGGTGGTGGTCCCGGCTCTCCGGGGCGACCCGCAAGGAATGGCGCACGTTCAGGACGAAGCGGGAGGCTCACAAGAGCATTGCCGCGGCACGTAGTTGGCGGCCGGGGTGGTTCTCTCTGGGCCCGCTTCTGCGTGTATACGCTTTCGTCGGTACGGCTGTGCTGCTGATTTGGGTGGGGCTGCTCATTTACGATTTCCGCGTGAATGACCAGGTGGTGGAAAGCAAGGACAAGGAATCGCAGCTCCATAAAGTCCTCGATTCCCTGTGGCTCGACGCTGTCTCCCATATCGTGGGTCCGGTTCTGACAGGGTCCTTGATACTGACATTCTTCCTTCTCTACTGGTATCACAAGACCAAGAAACCGCTCATCGAAAAGGCGCGTACGCGTCCGCACGAGCTGGTCTCCACGGCCGGAACCTTCGGTAACCGCATCGTGGGGCGCCGTGAACTGTCCCAGGTGATTGCCCAGACACTCCGTAACCGTAAGACCCGAAAGCCCTATCTGCTCGTCGGCGGTGTGGGCGTCGGCAAAACGGCCGTTCTGGTGGAACTCACTCGGATGCTCGCGCAGCAGTCCGCCGTTCCCGTACCCATCAGTCTGCGCGACATGAAAGGCGACGGAGAGCTCGACTTCGAGGAAATGGCACGGCGCCGCTTCGCGGAGGAGGCGGACCAGGGAGTGCTCGCCGGCAGCAACATCGACAAGACCTGGCGGCAGCTCCGGCTCGACGGCAGAGTGGTCGTGATCGCCGACGGCCTGGAAGAGGCCCTTCTCGACGAGAAGTACCAGGAGGACCGCGACAACATCATCCGGCGGGCGATCGAGCGGGCTGACCGCCAGAAGCTGCCCCTGGTCATCGCCTCGCGCCCGCACACACCGCTGGAGGGCACTCGCGCGGCGATCGCCGACATGGAACCGCTGAGCGAGGAAGCGGCCCTGGAGTATCTGGTGAGGGAACCGGGCGAGCTGGACGAGCGCCGCCTCGACTGGGTGGTGGAGACCGCGAAGGTCGTGGAATCGCCGATCTATCTGCGGATCGCCCGCCTGTTGCAGCAGTGCGGGCTGCTCGACCACCTCACCCTCCGCGGCGAAAAGGACCGCCTGGACACCCGGAGCAACGACTGCTCCACTCTCAGGCTCGGATTCCTCAACACCTATCGTCAGGCCATTGAAGACGGTCGCATATTCGATGATCTGGTGATGGGGCGCGAGGAACGCCGGGAGACCATGTGGGTCGTGTCGGCCATGGCCTGTTTGGGACTTCTGCAGGACAGTATCGAGGTGACGTTCGACGATTTCGTCAGCGCACACGCGAACGACCTTCGGCGCCGTGCGCGATCTCAGGAAAATCACCAGGAATCGCCGGACGCTGCCCAGCAGTACGGAACCCGCCTTTCCATTTCCGCGGCGCAGCGCGACGCGATCTGGGGTGTGATGTACCGAAAGATCGGCGGCTCGGCACACTGGCTCAACACGTTGGACTACCCCAACGAATGCCGGACCGAGCTGGCGAGGCACACCGCCAACGGACAACTCCTGGGACTCGTGTACGGCCGCAAGAACAAGGTTCGTTTCCCGCACAGTATCCTCCAGGCGTACATGGGTTATCGCCTGCTGAAGGAAATGCCGGACGACAGGATCGCCGCGGTCGTCGAACCGGCGCTGCACAGCCCGGGCCCGTCGCGGGAACTGCTCATCGCTCTGGTACTGCTCTCACGTCACCGGGCAGCTCCTCTCACCTCCCGGTCGGCCGCCGCACAGCGCGTCCCCCGCGCCAAGAGCCGTCACGCGACATCGCCGAAACTGGCCGAGCTGCTCAGCAACGCCGCCGCGGCCCGGCATGACGCGAAGTACTTCGACCTGTACGCCGCGGCCCTGGACATAGACTGCGTGGATCCGGTGCCGATGCAGGACAAGCTGGCCCACGAGCTCGATGAACAATGGGCCGGCCTCGACATCAGAGGCGATCAGCGGACCATCGAGAGCGCGAAGCTCAGGCTGGTACGGAACTTCGGAGCCGCTCTGCGTGAACGGGACCGTCGCAACAAGGCGAGTCGTCCCCTCCCGGAATGTTCGGGACAGGATCCCGCGCGCCCGACGCTTCCCTACAAACACCTCTTCCAGATCGGCACGCACGAGCCCTCTCACGCTGTCCGGATCGCGATCGCACACCAGATCGCCGCCGGTGGCGATGCGGCCTTCCAGGAACTGCGCACGGAATTCCCTCTCGGATCCGATCCCATAACCCAGTACCTGGGAAAGATCCGAGACGCCAAGCAGAAGCTCGACCGGGACTACACATCGTGGCTCAACGAGGAGGAGCCGGACCCTGCCGCCGGTCCGGAGGCGGCGGAGAAGAGGCAGCGGGAGCACGACTGGATGGTGAGGGAGTACGAGCAGTGCCGGACCACATGGTGGCGCCACTTCAGCCTCCGGGCCTGGCTCGTTCCCATGGTCGTCGGGTCCGTCTCCGAGAAGTACCGTGACGAGGCCAAGGAACGGCTGAGCATCTGGTTGCGCAACCTGACCGACCAGACCGGGGAACAGAGTCCGCTCATGCCGCTCTCCTTGGAGAACGCCCTGGCCCAGGGCTTCAAGAACGCGGCGAACCGCAGGAGACGGCATCCGGAGGCCTACGAGGAGACCCGGGCCTACCTGGTGAAGCAGGCGGAGAGGATGCTCACCTGCAGCCGCTACTGGTACGCGCAACTGAGTCTGCTTCAGGCGCTGTGCCTGTGGGAGCTTCCCGACACCTTCGGACGCACCTCCGGGTCCGGCGCGGCGAACCGGCGGAGCGGTTCCGCGTCACCGTCCACCAGCCTCACGAAGGACGACGACGCGGCATCCAGTGGCCCCATGGAGCCCATAAAGTCGGTGACCCGATGGCTGGCGATGGCCGGAAGCGCACACGAGAAGACCCCGGCCCACATCGGCGCCGCGTACCAACGGCAGGGCGAAAAGGTCCTCCACCCGTTCATCGCGGAAGCCGGTGATCTGGTGACCCTGGCCCTGGAGACGGGCCACCCCGAGCGGTTCCTCTGGATCGACGAGAACGAGATCAGCGACAGCGTCGGTTCCACCCCGGCCGATCCGGACCGCTACCGCAAGCACAACCTGTGGATCTCCCCGTCCGTCGGCTGGAGCAGCCTGCATCCACGAGCGCAACGCCTGCTCGCCGACATCATGGTCCTGCTCAACCTCACCCAGGGCGACGGCAGCCCGGACGACATCGAGGAACGTCTGAAGCTCTCGAACAAGCCCGGACTCCCGCACTGTCTCACCCACGACCGAGGCCTGCTCCACCCCGAACGCAGCATCGGCCGGGCCGACAAGGGCGAATCCCGCACCACCTGCACGTCCCCGTGCGAGTTCCGTCTGTGCCCCTATCCCCCCAAGGCCGGAAACGCGCAGGCGGAAATGGCGGAGCTGTTCTGCCGGCAGCAACAGGCGCTCCTGCACAGCCGCTTCCGCTGGCACCTGCCGGCCGTCAGCCGGCACACCGCGCCATGGGTCAGCGTCCCCGTCAGGGAGTTGCACGCCTTCTGGGAGGAAATGGCCAACCGGAACCGCAAGAGCACCGACGACGAACACCTCATGTGACACCGCCTCCTTGGCACACCTGCTTGGACAACCGAAAGGCGCGCTCCGATGAACGGCTACCCACTCATCGAGAATCACGGTCTCATCGGCGATCTGCAGACCGCGGCGCTGGTGACCACCGAGGGCATGGTCGACTGGTTCTGCTCACCACGGTTCGACTCGCCCAGTGTCTTCGGGGCGCTGCTGGACAAGGAGAAGGGCGGTCACTGCACGGTCCGGCCGGCGCATCCGACCCACGCGACCAAGCAGTTGTACCTGCCCGGCACGGCGATCCTGGTGACCCGGTTCATGACCGAGGCGGGCGCCGGCGAGGTGGTCGACTTCATGCCCGTGACCGGTACGACGGTCACCTCCCGGCACCGGCTGGTGCGTCTGGTCCGCTGCGTGCGCGGCACCATGACGTTCGAGGTGGAGATCGCCCCGCGGTTCGACTACGGACGTTCGAAGCACGAGGTGCACATCACCGAGCACGGAGCGGTCTTCGCCGCGGAGGACGGCACCGAACTCACGATGCACCCCATCCGTGAACCGGAGGACGAGCGACTCCTCGACGTTCTCACGGACCAGGACGGCGACCTGCGCCTGTCGGTGACACTGCGGGCCGGTCAACAGCGTGGGCTGGTTCTGGAGACGGACGCCGACGGACCACCGGCCGAGATCCGCCTGGACGCGTACGAGCGGCTCTTCGAGCAGACCGTGGCGTTCTGGCGCTCCTGGCTGGCGCAGTCCCGCTACACCGGGCGCTGGCGCGAGATGGTGGAGCGTTCCGCGATCACGCTCAAGCTCATGACCTTCGCACCCAGCGGCGCCCTGGTGGCCGCCCCGACGACGGCTCTCCCGGAGCAACTGGGCGGCGAACGCAACTGGGACTACCGCTTCACCTGGATCCGTGACGCCTCGTTCTCCGTGTACGCGCTGCTGGGGCTGGGCTTCACCGAAGAGGCCCGGGCGTTCATCGCCTGGCTGGGCGACCGGGTCAAGGAGCGGGCCGGCGAGAGCGGGACCACGGGCCCGCTCAACGTCATGTACAAGGTCGACGGCTCGGCCGACCTGGACGAGCAGGTCCTCGACCACTGGGAGGGGTACGCGGGCTCGTCGCCGGTACGGATCGGCAACGGCGCCGCGACACAGCTCCAACTGGACATCTACGGCGAGGCGCTGGACAGCATGTACTTCGCCCACCAGCACGGATTCCAGATCGGGCACGCAGGATGGACCTCCATGCGGGAGAACCTGGACTGGCTGGCCGATCACTGGGACCAGCCCGAGGAAGGGATCTGGGAGACCCGCGGAGGGCGCCAGGACTTCACCTACGGCCGGGTCATGTCATGGGTGGCGTTCGACCGCGCCCTGCGCCTCGCCGAGTCGAAGGGCTGGCCGTCGGCGTACGGCCGGTGGCAGACGGAGCGGGACGCCGTCTACGACCAGGTCATGGCCAAGGGATGGAGCGAGGAACAGCAGGCCTTCGTCCAGCACTATGGCAGCGGCGTACTGGACTCCTCGCTGCTGCGCATGTCCACGGTCGGTTTCCTCAGCCCCGAGGACCCGATATGGGCCTCGACCCTGGACGCCATCGAGCACAAGCTGGTCAGCGACAGCCTCGTCTACCGCTACGACCCCGAGGCGTCGCCCGACGGCCTGCGCGGCTCGGAGGGCACTTTCTCGCTGTGCACGTTCATGTACGTCGACGCCCTCGTCCGGGCGGGGCGGACGGACCAGGCACGACTGGTGTACGAGAAGATGATGGGGTACGCCAACCATCTGGGCCTGTACTCGGAGGAGGTGGACCCGACGGGCCGTCAACTCGGCAATTTCCCGCAGGCGTTCACCCATCTCGCCCTCATCGACGCGACCCTCACCCTCGACAAGGCACTCGACGGAGGCCGGCCGGGGTTCGGTTGAGCTCCGTTGTTCCGGTCGAGCTCCGTCATGCCGGGTCCGGCCCGACACGACACTCGACGTGAGCGAGCCCGGTCGGGCCGCCCTTGAAGTCGGGCCCCGGCTTGAAGTCGGGCCGCGGCGATTTCAGGCGGGCGTCGACGCGAGCCGACGGTCCAGCTTCGTCACCGCGTCGCGGAAGGCGCGGCCCAGGCCGCTCCGCCCCACGGTCAGTGCCGCCCGGAAGAAGGCGGTTCCGTCGGCGGCGAAGGTCCACTGCACGCGCGTCCCCTTACCGGCGGGCGTCAGCCGCCACTCCTCGACCAGGGCGCGGAGCCCCGGCGCGTTCGTGGCGTCCGCCCGGTACGTGTACACCTCGGGAGCCTCGCTGACCAGTATGGTCTCCTCGAAACGGGTTCCGCCGCGGAGCCGCACCTCGCGCCCGGTGCCGTCGGCGGCGGGACGGACGAGGGTCACCGCCGAGAACCACTCGCTCCAGCCGGACACGTCCTCGGCGAGCGCGGAGAAGACGGCCCCGGGAGGAGCCGTGACCTCCCGCGCGAACACCAGTCGCAGCGGAGCGGTCTCGACGAAGTCGGATCCCACCGGACGCAGTAGACGTGCCATGCGCGAACCCCCTTGCGACAAGCGGAACGTGGCCGCCACCGGTACGGAACGCCCGTGCCGGCCCGCGCCACGGACGGCACCCACGCTGTGACCGGCGGCGCGAGCAGCGTCACCCTAGCTGGCGGACCGTCAGATGTCTGTATCGTCCTCGGGTTCACCGGCCACCACCAGGCGCAGGTGCTCCGAGATCTCCGCGCGCGCCTCGGCGGGCATGCCGCCGTCGGTCACCAGCGTGTCGACCTGGTCCAGCGCCGCGAACGAACTGAGGCCCACCGTGCCCCACTTGGTGTGGTCCGCCACCACGACGACCCGTCGCGCGGACTGCACGAGCCGCCGGTTGGTCTCCGCCTCCGCGAGGTTCGGCGTCGACAGCCCCGCCTCCGCCGATATGCCGTGCACACCGAGGAAGAGGACGTCGAAGTGCAGAGCCGCGATGGCCTGGTCGGCGACCGGCCCGACGAGTGAGTCGGACGGCGTGCGCACCCCGCCGGTGAGGACCACGGTGGCGGCACCCTGACGCTGCCCGGAGGTGCGCTGCGCGGAGTGGAACACGTCAGCCACACGTACCGAGTTGGTGACCACGGTCAGGTCCGGGACGTCCACCAGATGATGAGCCAGCGCGTACGTCGTCGTACCACCGGAGAGCGCGATCGCCGAGCCCGCCGCGACCAGCTCGGCCGCGGTCCGCGCGATGTCCTCCTTGGCGGTCAGCTCCAGACCCGACTTGGCCTCGAAACCCGGTTCGTGCGTGCTCGCCTCGACCACGGGCACCGCGCCGCCGTGCACCTTCTCGACGACACCCTGACGGGCCAGTGCGTCGAGGTCACGGCGGACCGTCATGTCGGAGACACCGAGTCTTCGCGTCAGCTCGTTCACGCGGACGCCACCGCGGCGACGTACCTCGTCGAGGATCAGAGCGCGACGCTGCTCCGCGAGGAGGTTCTGATTCTCACTCACGACCGCTCCGGTCCTTTCGTCGCTGCCTGCCCGACACTCCGCCCGAACCCACTCCCACGTGGACATTCTCCTTGCCCGAGGTCTGGAGGACGCCCCATCCTTGCACGGCACACCCTCGGTCGCGCCACTGCCCGGGCGCCCGCTGTGCACCTCCTGTGCCGCGGCGTTCACACGTATCGGGGAGATTTGGTGCCTTCGGGTGCGCACGACGACCGGAGCGCGAGAGCCTGTGCCTGCACATGACACCTGAGACACGCGTGGCACGGGGAAGTGCGGAACAGTGGAACGTGCACGGGAACAAGCCGTCGACGGGGAGCCCGGCAGCCCCGCACCGCGGCCCGAAGCAGCCGGTACAGCGCTGGAGCTCCTGGTCCACGGTGTCGGTGGCACCACGCCGGAGGAGATGCTGAACGATCCGCGGACGGTGCGGATCACCGGCGACGCGACGGCTGCCGTCTTCCGGCGCGCCGACGACACCGACGCCGAGGAACGCCCCGGTGACCCCCGCGGCGGGCCGGTGCGCGAGGCGTACGTCTGGTGCAACCTCACGTCCGGCAACGGAGCCCGTGCCCTGTGGCTCCTCCTCCTGCCCTTCATGGTGGTCAACCTCGCGCACTGGATGCGTCCCGCCTCGCACGGTCACGGGCGGACGGTGCGTCTGTACGGGCTGCTCGTGCGTCTGGCCGGACTCACCCTCACGGTGCTGCTGGTCGCCGCCGCCTGCGAGGTCGCCCTCGATCTGGCCGCCTGGCAGTGCGCCGGGACCCGTCTGTGTGTGCGCAACCACTCCTGGCTCGGGTTCCTCTTCCCGGACCGGCCCGACGCCGGCTGGTGGAGCCGTCCCGGCCGCCGCCTCGCCCTGGCCGCACTGGTGCCCGCGGCGCTCACCACGCTCCTGTGGTACCTCTCCCACCGCACGTGGAGCGCGTACGAGTCGCAGCAGCCGCCGGCCCGCGCGGCCGAGGCCGACGAGGAGACCGACGGCACGGGACTCGGCCGCCCCGGCTTCTGGTACGGGCGCCGCCTGGTGGCCCGGCTGCGCGCCGCGCACACCGCCGCGGGGTTCCTGACCGTCGCCGCGGCCGTGGGTTCCCCGGCCGCCCGCCACGACCGTGCCCCGGGCGGGTCCGCCGTACTGGAGACGCTGGGCGGGCTGCTGAACGCAACGCTCCTGGCGGGCGGGGCCGTTGTGCTGTGGGTGGTCTGCCGTCGCGGCCGCAGCGAGAACCGGATCGACCACGGACGCGACCTGGCGCTCGTGCGCCGGCTGCCGCTGGGCGCGGTCGCCCTGCTCGCCCTCACCCTGGTGTACGCCGGCTGGTCGCGGCCCCACTGGCAGTCGTCGGGGCGGCTGGCGGGCGACGCCACGTTCGGCGGCCTCACGCTCGTACAGGGCGTGCTCGTCATCGCACTGTGCGTGGTCGCTCGCGCTCTGTACCGCACGGCTCCCCAGGCCGTGGATCCTGGCCGGACAGCGGACGGCGCCCCCGGCCCGCGCACCGCGATGCGCGGCTTCGCCGGACCCGCCGTCGCCATGCTCGGCTGCGCGCTCGGCGGTGTGATGTCCGGAGGCGTGTCCCAGCGGGTCGCCGACTGGCTCGACGGCACCCGCCACTCGATCCCCGGGCCGCCCGTCCTGCTGACCTGGCAGGCTTCCGCGATCCCGCCGCTGCTCGTCGTCCTGCTCGCCCTCGTCGTCCTGCTCGCCCGGCGCACCTGGCGGCTGCGCCGCCGCGAGATGTGCGCCGTCGAGCGCGAGTACGCGGGCGAGCCCGGGGACTCCGCACGTACCCGCCGCATCGCGAGCACCCGCGCGATGGCCGCTCTCACCGACCGGGCGCCGCTCATCGTCGGGGTCCTGTCGTCCGTGACCCTGCTGCTCGGGGCCTGCGCCCTGGTCGGGGCCCTCGCCACCGGTGACACCCCGAGCGAGGCGGCCCGGGGGGCGAACGGCTTCGTCCTCGGCGCGGCCGAGACCGCGCAGGCCCTGGGCTCCTGGCTCATCGGCCTCGGCTGCATCCTCTTCGTCACCTGGGGCCGGCGCGCCTACAAGGACCCGGCCGCCCGCCGCACCATCGGCATCCTCTGGGACGTCGGCACCTTCTGGCCGCGCGCCGCCCACCCCTTCGCGCCGCCCTGCTACGCCGAGCGCGCGGTGCCGGACCTCACCTGGCGGATGGCCACCTGGACCCGGGCCACCGGCGGACGTCTGGTGCTCTCCGGACACTCCCAGGGCAGTGTGCTGGCGGCCGCCGCGGCCTGGCAGCTCAAGCCCTCGGTACGGGGGAGGATCGCGCTGCTCACCTATGGTTCACCGCTGGAGCGCCTGTACGGACGCTGGTTCCCGGCCCACTTCGGCCCCGCCGCGCTGGCCTCGCTGCACCGCGAGGTCGCCTGCTGGCGCAATCTGTACCGGCGCACGGACCCGATCGGCGGACCCGTCCGGCTGCCCGGCGACTGCGGTCCCGAAGTCGACCGCGAGCCCCTCAAAGACCCGCTCGCCTACGGGCGCACCGCCCGGCAGCCGCTGCCCGCGCCGGTGCTCGGTCACTCCGACTACCAGGCGGACCCGGTCTTCGCCGCCGAGCGCGAACTCCTGCTGGAGCGCCTGCTGCCCGAGGTCCCGGGCCAGCGACCCCGCTAGGGCCTGTCTGACAATTCCCGTCTGCCCGGCGACGCCATGCACGCTCCCCCAAGCTCTTCGAGCAGGGGGGACCCCCACTCGCCGCACCGGCCCCAGACCCGAGTACGTCCAGTACGCGGGTCTGGGGCCGGCACGCCGAGAGCACGCACCTGACGCCGCCGGGCCGCCCTTCGGGCGACGACG
>NZ_JBSFZS010000159.1:0-14012 GCF_053600395.1 Streptomyces sp. NPDC005070
GGATGCCCACCGGGGCGGGAGCGGCCTCATCAGCCCAGGCGCGAGCGCAGTTCGGACACGATCGCGTCGACCGCGACCGCCGTCTGCTCCCCGGACTCCATGTCCTTGAGCTGTACGACGCCCTCGGCGAGATCCCGCTCACCGGCGACGATCGTGAAGCGGGCCCCGCTGCGGTTCGCGTTCTTCATCGCGCCCTTGAGCCCCTTCGCGCCGTACGAGAAGTCGGCGGCGACACCGGACCTGCGCAGTTCGGTGACCACGCCGAAGAGGGTCCGGCGGGCCTCCTCCCCGAGCGGCACAGCGAACACACTGGTGGACGCGGGGAGTTCGAGCTCCACACCCTCCGCCTCCAGCGCCAGCACCGTACGGTCGACGCCCAGCGCCCAGCCGACGGACGGCAGCTCGGGGCCGCCGATCATCTCGGACAGCCCGTCGTAACGGCCGCCGCCGCCGACCGCGGACTGCGAGCCGAGACCGTCGTGCACGAACTCGAAGGTTGTCCGCGTGTAGTAGTCCAGACCGCGCACCAGCTTCGGGTCGTCCTCGAAGGAGACGCCCGCGGCCGTGATCAGGTCGCGCACCTCCTCGTGGTAGGCCTTGCAGCCGTCGCACAGGTAGTCGCGCAGCAGCGGTGCCCCGCCGAGCTGCTTCTGGACGTCCTCGCGCTTGTCGTCGAGCACACGCAGCGGGTTGATCTCCGCGCGGCGCAGCGTCTCCTCGTCGAGGTCCAGGCCGCGCAGGAAGTCCTGCAGCGCGGCCCGGTAGACGGGACGGCACTCCTTGTCGCCCAGGCTGTTCAGCAGGATGCGGAAATTCCGCAGGCCCAGCGAGCGGTACGCCTGGTCCGCCAGGATGATGAGCTCGGCGTCGAGCGCCGGGTCCTCGGCTCCGATCGCCTCGGCGCCCACCTGGGAGAAGTGGCGGTAACGGCCCTTCTGGGGACGCTCGTAGCGGTAGTAGGAGCCCGAGTACCAGAGCTTGACGGGGAGGTTGCCCGCCTTGTGCAGGTTGGCCTCGAGGGCCGCGCGCAGCACGGAGGCGGTGCCCTCGGGGCGCAGCGCCAGCCTGTCGCCGCCCTTGGTCTCGAAGGCGTACATCTCCTTGGTCACGATGTCGGTGGACTCACCGACACCGCGGGCGAACAGCTCGACGTTCTCGAAACCGGGCGTCTCGATGTAGCCGTAGCCGGAGTTGCGCAGCGGGGCCGCGATGGCCTCGCGGACCGCGAGGTACTTGGCGCTGTCCGGCGGAATGAGGTCGTACGTGCCCTTGGGGGCCCTGAAGGTGCTCACGGAAGTCTGGTCACATTCCTCGTCGAGGAGCGGCGTTCGGGTCCGCTCCCAGGCCGGCGGCCACCTGCCGCAGATACGGGTTGGTGGCGCGCTCCTGGCCGATGGTCGTCTGGGGGCCGTGGCCGGACAGCACCACGGTCGAGTCGTCGAGCGGCAGGCACACGCGGCCCAGCGAGTCGAGCATCTCGTCCATGTCGCCGCCCGGCAGGTCGGTGCGTCCGATGGAGCCGGCGAAGAGCAGATCCCCGGAGAAGAACACGGACGGGACGTCCGCGCTCTCGGGCATCCGGAACGTCACCGACCCCTTCGTATGGCCGGGCGCGTGCGCGACGGAGAGATCGAGGCCCGCCAGCTTCAGCTCCGCGCCGTCGGTCAGGGTCCGCACGTCGTCGGGCTCCCCCACGGTCAGCTCGCCCATCAGCGGCATTCCGATGGACCGGCCGAGCGCCTTCTCGGGGTCGCTCATCATGTAGCGGTCCGCCGGGTGGATCCAGGCCGGCACGTCGTTGGCACCGCACACCGGGACGACCGAGGCGACATGGTCGATGTGTCCATGGGTGAGGATGACCGCAACGGGCTTGAGCCGATGCTTCTTGAGCGCTTCCTCGACTCCCTGGGCGGCCTGATGGCCCGGGTCGATGATCACGCACTCCTCACCCGCGGCGGGGGCGACCAGGTAACAGTTGGTCCCCCAGGCCCCGGCGGGGAACCCGGCAATGAGCACGATCGTCCTTCGTGGTGGCGTACGCGCTGGTGTCGTACGGGCGGGCGGCTGAGGATCAGAGCCTACCGGCGCTGCCGATTCCTCAGCGAACCCATATACGGTACGGGGCACACGCAGGCGGTCGGCTCAGGCGACGCACGCGTCCCACTCGACGTACGAGACGCACGAGGAGAAACCCGGTGGTCAGCCAGGAACAGCGGCGGCGTCAGCTCGCCCGGGAGAAGTTCTTGCGACAGCAGCAGCGCCGCACATCCGCTCGACGAAGGAACCAGACACGCAACGCGGTGATCGCGGCGGTCGTCGGCGTGGTCGTCGCGGGCGGTGCGACGGCGTACGCGACCGGGCTCTTCGAGAGTGACGGCAAGAAGGCCAACGCGGGCGCCGAGGCGACGCCCAGCGCCTCGCCGACGAGCAAGGCGCCCGATCCGTGCGAGAAGCCCGCCGAGGGTGCGGTGAAGTCGCTCACGTGGAAGAAGGAGCCGGCGGTCACCATCGACAAGTCCGCCGCCTACTCCATGAAGATGGCGACGACCTGCGGTGACATCGGCATCGACCTCAAGGCGTCGGCCGCCCCGCACACGGTGAACTCGTTCGCCTTCCTCGCCGGCAAGGGCTACTTCGACCACACCAAGTGCCACCGGCTCACCACCAACGGGATCTACGTCCTGCAGTGCGGTGACCCGACGGGCCAGGGCAGCGGCGGTCCCGGCTACACGATTCCGGACGAGAATCTGAAGGACAAGACGCTCAAGGGCAACGTGTACCCGGCGGGCACGATCGCCATGGCCAACACCGGCCAGAAGCACACCGGCGGCAGCCAGTTCTTCCTGGTGTACCAGGACAGTCAGCTTCCGCCCAGTTACACACCGTTCGGAACTATTTCCACGTCCGGTATGACGGTGCTCAAGAAGATCGCGGCCGCCGGCGAGAGCACGGGCCAGGGCGACGGCGCGCCGAACGCGACTGTCGTCGTCAACAAGCTGACTGTGACGAAATCCTGACCGTACGCTGCTGAATTTCGGTCGCGCGGGATGCGGACAGCCGCCCCGCCGGTCGCCTATGTTGGCCGTGACGAAACTGTGGACGATGCCAGGGGGCTCCGAAGCCCCCCACAGGCATCATGTGGAGGAGGCGCTGTGAGCAGCGACCCGTGGGGCCGCGTCGATGAGACGGGGACCGTGTACGTGCGTACGGCCGACGGCGAGCAGGTCGTCGGCTCCTGGCAGGCAGGCACCCCTGATGAGGCGCTGGCCTACTTCGAGCGCAAGTACGAAGGCCTGGTTGTCGAGATCGGCCTCCTCGAAAAGCGAGTGAAGACCACCGACCTGTCGGCGAAGGACGCCCAGACCGCCATCGATCACATCCGCGAGCAGGTGGACGCCCACCACGCGGTCGGTGATCTGGACGCGCTGAAGGTGCGGCTGGACAAGCTCGTGGCGACCGTGGACGCGCGCCGTGAGGAACGCAAGGTGCAGCGGGCCAAGCAGTCCGACGAGGCGCGGCACTCCAAGGAGGCGCTGGTCGTCGAGGCCGAGGAGCTGGCGCAGAGCGACCAGTGGCGGGCGGCCGGTGAGCGGCTGCGCGCGCTGGTGGACACGTGGAAGGGGCTGCCGCGACTCGACCGCAAGTCGGACGACGAGCTGTGGCACCGCTTCTCGCACGCCCGCTCGGCGTTCTCCAAGCGGCGCAAGGCGCACTTCGCGTCGCTGGACGCGCAGCGCGAGGAGGCCCGTAAGACCAAGGAGAAGCTGGTCGCCGAGGCCGAGTCGCTGTCCGGTTCGGCGGACTGGGGCCCGACGGCGGCCCGCTACCGCGAGCTGATGGCGGACTGGAAGGCCGCGGGCCGCGCCCAGCGCGAGCACGAAGACGACCTGTGGAACCGCTTCCGCGGCGCCCAGGACGTGTTCTTCGCGGCGCGCGGTTCGGTGTTCGCCGAGCGTGACGCGGAGCAGACGGAGAACCTGAAGCTCAAGGAGGAGCTGGCCGAGGAGGCCGAGAAGCTCGTCCCGGTGGGGGATCTGAAGGCGGCCCGCGCGGCCTTCCGCTCCCTCAACGAGCGCTGGGAGGCCATCGGCCACGTGCCGCGCGACGCCCGCCCGAAGGTCGAGGGCCGGATGCACGCGGTGGAGCGGGCTCTCCAGGAGTCGGAGGAGACCGAGTGGCGCCGGACGAACCCGGAGGCACGCGCGCGTGCCGAGGGTCTGACCGGTCAGCTCCAGGCCGCCGTCGACAAGCTCCAGGGCCAGATCGAGGCGGCTCGCTCAGCGGGCAACGCCTCGAAGGCCGACAAGCTCCAGAGGGAGCTGGACGGCCGTCAGGCGCTGCTGGACCAGGCGCTGAAGGGTCTTCAGGAGTTCGGCGGCTGATACGCGCCGCACCCATGTGAAGGGGCTCCCGTACACACCGTACGGGAGCCCCTTCGCATGTCTCCGGCGTCAGGCCTCGGAGGGCCTGCGGGCCGATGTCACGCGGTACACGTCGTAGACGCCCTCGACGCCCCGTACGGCCTTCAGGACGTGTCCCAGGTGCTTGGGGTCGCCCATCTCGAAGGTGAACCGGGAGGTGGCGACGCGGTCGCGGGAGGTCTGGACGGCCGCGGACAGGATGTTGACGTGCTGGTCGGACAGGACGCGGGTGACGTCCGACAGCAGCCGGGACCGGTCCAGGGCCTCGACCTGTATGGCCACCAGGAAGACCGACGACTGGGTGGGCGCCCACTCGACCTCGAGGATGCGCTCGGGTTCGCGCGAGAGCGAGTCGACGTTCACGCAGTCGCTGCGGTGAACCGAGACGCCGCTGCCGCGCGTGACGAATCCGATGATCGGGTCGCCCGGCACCGGCGTACAGCAGCGGGCGAGCTTGACCCACACGTCGTCGACGCCCTTGACGACCACACCGGGGTCGTTGTTGCTGCGGCGCTTGCGGCCCCGGCCCCGCGCGGACGGTACGGCCTCGTCGATCTCCTCGGTGGCCGCCTCCTCGCCGCCGAGCGCCTGCACGAGCTTCTGGACGACGCTCTGGGCGGTGACATGGCCCTCGCCGATCGCCGCGTACAGCGACGAGATGTCGGGGTAGCGCATCTCGTGCGCGAGGGTGACCAGGGAGTCGCCGGTGAGGATCCGCTGGATGGGCAGGTTCTGCTTGCGCATCGCGCGGGCGATGGCGTCCTTGCCGTGCTCGATCGCCTCGTCGCGGCGTTCCTTGGAGAACCACGCGCGGATCTTGTTGCGGGCACGCGGCGACTTCACGAAGCCGAGCCAGTCACGGGAGGGGCCCGCGCCGGCCGCCTTGGAGGTGAAGACCTCCACCAGATCGCCGTTGTCCAGGGTGGACTCGAGCGGCACGAGGCGTCCGTTGACCCGTGCTCCTATCGTCCGGTGGCCGACCTCCGTGTGGACCGCGTACGCGAAGTCCACCGGCGTCGCACCGGCCGGAAGCGCTATGACGTCGCCCTTCGGCGTGAAGACGAAGACCTCGTTGCGCGACAGGTCGAAGCGCAGGGACTCCAGGAACTCGCTGGGGTCCTCGGTCTCCTTCTGCCAGTCGAGGAGCTGACGCAGCCACGCCATGTCGTTGACGGTGTCCTGGCCGGCGCTGCCCTTGGCCGCCCGGGGCACGTCGGTGCGGATCTTGGAGGACCCGGCGACGGTCTCCTGCTTGTACTTCCAGTGCGCGGCGATGCCGTACTCGGCGCGGCGGTGCATGTCGAACGTACGGATCTGGAGTTCGACGGGCTTGCCGTTGGGGCCGATGACCGTCGTGTGCAGCGACTGGTACATGTTGAACTTCGGCATCGCGATGTAGTCCTTGAACCGGCCGGGGACCGGGTTCCATCGCGCGTGCACGGTGCCGAGTGCCGCGTAGCAGTCGCGGACGGTGTCCACGAGGACGCGGATGCCCACCAGGTCGTAGATCTCCGCGAAGTCACGGCCGCGGACGATCATCTTCTGGTAGACGCTGTAGTAGTGCTTCGGGCGGCCGGTGACGGTCGCCTTGATGCGGGCCGCGCGCAGGTCGGACTGCACCTCGTCGGTCACTATGGCGAGGTACTCGTCGCGCTTGGGGGCGCGCTCGGCGACCAGGCGCACGATCTCGTCGTACATCTTGGGGTAGAGGATCGCGAAGGCGAGGTCCTCCAGTTCCCACTTGATGGTGTTCATGCCCAGGCGGTGGGCGAGCGGCGCGTAGATCTCCAGGGTCTCGCGCGCCTTCTTCTCCTGTTTCTCGCGCTTGAGATAGCGCATGGTGCGCATGTTGTGCAGCCGGTCGGCGAGCTTGATGACCAGGACGCGCGGGTCCTTGGCCATCGCGACGACCATCTTGCGCACGGTCTCGGCCTGGGCGGCCTCGCCGAACTTGACCTTGTCCAGCTTGGTGACGCCGTCGACGAGGAGGCCGACGGAGTCGCCGAAGTCGCGGCGGAGCTGGTCCAGGCCGTACTCGGTGTCCTCCACGGTGTCGTGCAGGAGACCGGCCATGAGGGTCGCCGGGTCCATGCCCAGCTCGGCGAGGATGGTGGTGACGGCGAGCGGGTGCGTGATGTACGGGTCGCCGCTCTTGCGCTTCTGGCCCCGGTGCCAGCGCTCGGCGACCTGGTACGCCTTCTCGATCTGCCGGAGCGTCGATGTCTCGATCTTGGGATCGTTGCTGCGCACTATCCGCAGCAGCGGTTCCAGGACCGGGTTGTACGGGTTCGAGCGCTGGACGCCGAGACGGGCGAGGCGGGCCCGGACGCGGTTGGAGGAGCCGCCGGAGCGGGTGGGCTGCGCTGCCGCGGGCCGGACCGCCGGGGTGTTCGCAGGGCGCTCGGGCGGGGCCGGCTTGGGACGCGACGCCTCGGCCGCCGTTCCGTCGGGCGCGGACTGGGCATGCTCGACCTGCCCGCTCGCTCCGTTCCGTGCGGGCTTCTCCGCGGCGCCCGAGGCGGGCTCGGGCTGGGTGGCGGCGGTTCGCCCCAGGCTTTCCGCGCTGGGGGCGAGTGGCTGGGCCTCGTCTGGCAAGAGGGCTCCTCGTGCGCGATCCGGGTCCCCCGGTCAGGCTCCGGAAACCCCATGGTAGCGATCCTTCGTGCCGGACTCGCTGTCGGCCGCCGTGGGTGGCCTCGTACAGGGAGAACGCCGGAGGCGGGCGCCGGATTCCTCCGGGCCCGCCTCCAGGGTGTCCTACGGGTGCCTCAGGCCTTTCGGGGGCCTTGCCGGGGCGAAACCCCCGGGTACCGCTCACGGTCCTCAGACCGTCAGGAGCGCCTCCAGGGGAGCTCCGGCGAGCGCCGGCTCCAGACGGCCGCGGCCGCCCAGGAAGCCGAGCTCCATCAGTACGGCGACGCCCGCGACCTCGGCGCCCGCCCTGCGGATGAGCCGGAGCGACGCCTCGGCGGTGCCGCCGGTGGCGAGGACGTCGTCGACGACGAGGACGCGGTCGGCCCCGCTCAGGTCCTCGGCGTGCACCTCGATCTCGGCGGAGCCGTACTCCAGGTCGTACGCCTGCGACAGGGTCGCTCCGGGGAGCTTGCCCGCCTTGCGCACGGGGATGAAGCCGATCCCGGCGTGGACGGCGACCGGGGCTCCGAGGATGAAGCCGCGGGCCTCCAGACCGACGATCTTGGTGGCGCCGTTGCGCACGGCGATGTCCGCCAGGGCGCCGGTCAGGGCGCCGAACGCGGCCGGGTCGGCCAGGAGCGGGGTGATGTCCTTGAACATCACTCCCGGCTCCGGGTAGTCGGCCACGTCACGGATCCGGCTGGTCAGCAGCGCTTCGATGCCGGTCATCGGCGCTTCCCCGAAGGCCGGCCGCGGCCGCGGGCGCGGGACGCGGGCTGGTTGCGGGGGCCGACGACCGCCGGTGTGGCATCGTCCGCCTCGTCGTCCTCGTACGCCGGCTCGGCGGCCTGCGGCTCCAGGGACTCGCCCTTGGCGGCCGCCTGGGCGCGCTTGGCGAGAACCCGCTTGCGCAGGGCCTTCATCTCCGGCTCGCGCTCCTTGAGGTCGGCGACGAGCGGCGTGGCGATGAAGATCGAGGAGTACGCACCGGCCGCGAGACCGACGAACAGCGACAGCGAGATGTCGTTGAGCATGCCGGCGCCGAGCACGCCGCCGCCGATGAACAGCAGGCCGGCGACCGGCAGCAGCGCGACCACCGTGGTGTTGATGGAACGCACCAGGGTGCTGTTGATCGAGCGGTCGGCGACGTCGCTGTAGGTCCAGCGGGTCTGCTTGGTGATGCCCTTCGTCTGCTCCTTGAGGCTGTCGAAGACGACCACCGTGTCGTACAGCGAGTAACCGAGGATCGTGAGCAGACCGATCACGGTGCCCGGGGTGACCTCGAAGCCGACCAGGGCGTAGATGCCGACCGTGATGGTGATGTCGTGGATCAGGGCGACCAGGGCCGCGATGGCCATGCGCCACTCGAAGGCGATCGCCAGGTAGATCACGACGAGGACCATGAAGATCGCCAGGCCCTCCCAGGCCTTGTTGGCGATCTGGTCACCCCAGCTCGGACCGACGAGGTCGGCGTTGATGTCCTCGGGGTTGACCTTCAGGTCCGTGGCGAGCTTCTGCTTGATCGAGTCGGACTTGTCCGTGTCGATGCCCGCGATCTGGATCCGCAGGCCGCCCTTGCCGAGCCCCTGGACGACCGCGTCGTGGCCGGAGGCCTCTTCCGCGAACGTCTCGGCCTGGCTCACCGAGACACTGCTGCTGCCCGTGGTGGTGAAGACGGCGCCGCCCTGGAACTCGATGCCCATGTTCAGGCCGCGCACCGTCAGGCCGAGGATGGCCGTGATGGTGATCAGGATCGAGATGCCGTACCAGATCTTGCGCTTGCCGACGAAGTCGTAGCCGATCTCGCCGCGGTGGAGCCGGGCGCCGAGGGTGCCGAGTTTCGACATCTCACGCCTCCTTCGTGTCGACGGGGGCGGACGCGCGACGGGTGCGGCGCAGCGGCGGCTTGGCGCCCAGTCGCTTCGGGTCGAGGCCGGACCAGCGGTGACCCTCCGCGAAGAACTTCCTGCGGGCGAGGAGGCTCATCAGCGGCTTGGTGAAGAAGAACACCACGACGACGTCGAGCACCGTGGTCAGACCGAGGGTGAACGCGAAGCCCTGGACCTTGCCGACGGTGACGATGAAGAGCACCGCGGCGGCGAGGAACGACACGAAGTCGGAGACCAGGATGGTGCGACGGGCACGGGGCCAGGCGCGCTCGACGGCCGGACGCAGGGTGCGGCCCTCGCGGATCTCGTCCCGGATGCGTTCGAAGAACACGATGAACGAGTCCGCGGTGATACCGATCGCGACGATCGCACCGCAGACGGCCGGGAGGTTCAGCGCGAAGCCGATGGCCGGGCCGAGCAGCGCCATGAGCACGTACGTGAGGATCGCCGAGACGCCCAGGGAGGCGATGGCGATGGCCGACAGGCCCCGGTAGTAGATCACCAGGTAGAGGATGACCAGGGCGAGGCCGATGGCGCCCGCGATCAGACCGGCGTGGAGCTGCTCGCCACCGAGCGCGGCGGTCACCGTGGTGACGCTGGACTCCTTGAAGCTGAGCGGCAGAGCGCCGTACTTCAGCATGTTGGCCAGGTCCTGGGCCTCGGTCTGGGTGAAGCTGCCGGAGATCTCCGCGCTGCCGCTCAGCGACTGGGCCACGGAGGGGTCGGAGACGACCTGACCGTCGAGGACGATCGCGAACTGGTTCTGCGGCGGCTGGTTCTGGGCGAGCTTGCCGGTGATGGCGGCGAACTTCTTGGAGCCACCGGACGTGAAGTCCATGGTGACCTTCCAGCCCGCGGCGCTCTGCGTGTCGAAGACCGCGCCGGCCTTCTTGATGTCCGTGCCGGCCACCTCGGCCGGGCCGAGGACGTACTTCTGCCAGACGCCCGAGGAGTTCTTGTCCTGGCCGCAGGCCACGGTCGGCTCGGTGGGCTTGGCGTCGGCGCCGGCCTTGGCGCGGACCGCCTTGTCACTGCAGTCGAGCGCGGCGTACGCGGCCTGCAGCTTGGCGGTCGCGGGGTCCACGCTCGCGGACGGCGAGGCGCTCGCGGAGGACGAGGACGAGGCCGAGGAACTCGGGGTGCTGCTCGCGGACGGCGAGGAGCCCGCCTTCAGGGCGTCGCTGACCACGCGCCCCTGAGTGGTCGCGGAGGCCGACGGCGTCGCGGAGGACGAGGTCGCCTTGTCCCCGGACTTGGAGGAGGAGCTGCCGGAGGCACTCGGCGTCGGGGTGGCTGACGCCTCGGCCCCGGAGGCTTCGGTGGCCAGGACGGGACGGAAGTACAGCTTGGCGGTGGTGCCGACCTGCTTACGGGCCTGCTCGGAGTTCGTGCCCTTGGGGATGTTGACAATGATGTTGTCGGAACCCTGGGTCTGGACCTCGGCCTCGGAGACACCGAGACCATTGACACGGCGGTTCATGATGTCGACCGCGGTGTCCATGTTGGTCTTGTTGATCGCGTTGGGCTGACCCGGCTCGTTCTTCGCCGTGAGCGTGATGCTCGTGCCACCGGCGAGGTCGATGCCGAGACGCGGAGTGGTCTGCCCGGAAGCGAACATCCCTCCGGTGAGCGCCGCGATGGCGATCAGGATCAGGGCCAGCGAGCGCCCCGGCCTGCTCTGGGCGCTCGCGCTCCGGCCCTTCTTCGGTGCTGCCACCTTCTCGTACTCCCTCTCGGGCCGCCCTGCGCCGGGTGAGCGCGTGGACGGCCATGCCATGGTGTCGGGACTCCGTGCGAGAACAGCACGTCCCGGGAGGTGTGGGGCGCGAGCTGATCGCGCCGTGCTCCCGGGTCGTGACTACTTCGCTTCGGTCCCGCCGTCGGTCTTCTTCGACTCCGCCTCGTCGGCGACGGCCTCGTCGGCCTTCGGCTCGACGGCCGCTTCGGCCGGCTTGTCGGCCAGATCCTTCTTGCCGAGGTCGAGGGGCTTGTCGTCGGAGGCGTCGGAAGAGGCGTCGGCGGCGGGCTCGTCGGTCTCGGTGAGGGAGGAAGCGTCGTCCGGCACGACGGTGCCGTCGGCCTTCAGGTCGTGCTCGACGCCGTGGACGATGCGGTTGTACTCGTCGTCCGTCAGGACGGCACCGATCGCGTTCTTCGCGAAGAGCAGTTCCACACCCGGGGCGGCGTCAAGGAGAAGCGTGTCCTCGTTGACCTCCTTGACGGTGGCGTACATACCGCCGATCGTGCGCACGCCGGAGCCGGGCTGCAGATCGTTGCGCATGGAAGCCGCCTGCTGCTGCTTCTTCTTGGCCGACCGGGTCATCAGGAACATGGCCCCGATGAGCACGATGAACGGGAGGAGGGTCACGAGACTCACGGGTCGGAACTTCCTTTTTCGACCGCACCAGGTGAGCGGCCTGCTGGATGGGGGTATGTATGGGGGGTGTGTGCCGTCGGCAAGGGCGGCATCGGCGGAGTCTAAGCGAGTCCGCACTCAGGGAACAACGCTCAGCATGGCACCGGGGTTCCTGCCCCGGTGCGTACGCACGCCGTCACGCCCCGAACAGGTCCTCTTGTCCGTTTCCGCCGGCTGACCGGCGGGGCGGCGTGAGGCCGAGATGTGCCCATGCCGCGGGTGTCGCCACCCGGCCACGGGGAGTGCGGGCGAGGAGTCCCTCTCGTACGAGGAAGGGCTCGGCGACCTCCTCCACGGTCTCACGCTCCTCCCCCACAGCGACAGCAAGTGTGGACAATCCGACAGGACCGCCGCCGAAAAGCTTGATCAGGGCTTCGAGAACCCCGCGGTCGAGCCGGTCGAGACCGCGCGCGTCGACCTCGTAGACCTTCAGGGCCGCGGCGGCGATCTCGCGGGTGATGATCCCGTCCGCTCTGACCTGCGCGTAGTCGCGTACGCGGCGCAGCAGGCGGTTGGCGATGCGGGGCGTGCCGCGGGAGCGGCCGGCGATCTCCGCGGCTCCCTCGGCGCCGATCTCGACGTCCAGGAGACCGGCGGAGCGGTGGACGACGCGCTCCAGCTCGGCGGGTTCGTAGAACTCCATGTGCGCGGTGAAGCCGAAGCGGTCGCGCAGCGGCGGGGGCAGCAGTCCCGCGCGGGTGGTGGCGCCGACCAGTGTGAACGGGGGCAGCTCCAGCGGGATGGCGGTGGCTCCGGGCCCCTTGCCGACGATGACGTCGACGCGGAAGTCCTCCATCGCCATGTAGAGCATCTCCTCGGCGGGCCGGGACATGCGGTGGATCTCGTCGAGGAAGAGGACCTCACCCTCCTGGAGGGAGGAGAGGATCGCGGCGAGGTCTCCGGCGTGCTGGATGGCGGGGCCGCTGGTGATGCGGAGGGGGGCGCCCATCTCGGCCGCGATGATCATGGAGAGGGTGGTCTTGCCGAGACCGGGGGCACCGGAGAGCAGGACGTGGTCGGCGGTGGCCCCCCGCGCGCGGGCCGCCCGCAGGACCAGGTCGAGCTGCTCGCGCACCTTCTCCTGGCCGATGAACTCGTCCAGGTCCTTGGGGCGCAGCGCGGCCTCGACGGCCTGGTCCTCGCCGTCGGCGACCGGGCGCACCAGCCGCTCGGCGGCGGGTCCGACGAGCCGCTCGTCGGCGGCTTCGTCTGTCGTGTCGTCCCAGTTCATCGGTGGTGCCTCGCGGTCTCGTGGTGGTGGGGCGGTCGGCCGTGACCCGGGCGCGGGCCGCACCGGGGCACGCGCCCGGCCCGGGGGCCGGGGCCGTTCAGCGTGCTCGGTTCAGGGTCTGCAGGGCGGCTCGCAGGAGCTGGCCGACCTGCGGGGTTCCCTCGGCGGCCTCGGCCTGGGGGGCGACGGCGGCGACTGCCTCGTCGGCCTCGCGGGTCGCGTACCCGAGGCCGACGAGCGCGGCGTGGAGCTGGTCGCGCCAGCCCGTGGTGACCGCCGTGCCGATGGCAGGGCCGCCGGGGCCGAGCGGTTCGCCGAGCCGGTCCTTGAGTTCGATCAGCAGCTTCTGGGCACCCTTCTTGCCGATCCCGGGGACGGCGATGAGCGCCTTCTCGTCACCGGTGGACACGGCGCGGCGCAGGGCGTCGGGGGCGTGCACGGCGAGCATCGCCTGGGCGAGGCGCGGGCCGACTCCGCTCGCGGTCTGGAGCAGCTCGAAGACCTGGCGCTCGTCGTCGTCGGCGAAGCCGTACAGCGTGAGCGAGTCCTCGCGGACGACCAGGGAGGTGGCGAGCCTGGCCTGCTGTCCGGTGCGGAGCCCCGCGAGCGTGCCCGGGGTGCACTGGACGGAGATGCCGATGCCGCCGACCTCGACGACCGCGGAGTCGGGGGCGAGGGCGGCGACCGGGCCGCTGACGAAGGCGATCATGCGGTACGGCCTTTCGATGCTTGGTGCGAGGCGTGCGCGGCGGCGGCCTGCTGGAGTCTGTTCTGCGCGACGGCCCGGTCGGGCGCGATCCGCGCGGCGGCCTGCTGGAGTCTGTTCTGGGCCGGGGCGCGCCAGATGTGGCAGATGGCGAGCGCGAGGGCGTCCGCCGCGTCGGCGGGCCTGGGCGGCTCGGAGAGCCGGAGCAGGCGGGTGACCATCGCGCCGACCTGGGCCTTGTCCGCGCGGCCGCTGCCGGTGACGGCGGCCTTGACCTCGCTCGGGGTGTGCAGCGCGACGGGGATGCCGCGGCGGGCCGCGCAGAGCATGGCGACGGCGCTGGCCTGGGCGGTGCCCATCACGGTCCGGACGTTGTGCTGGCTGAACACCCGCTCCACGGCGACGTATTCGGGTTCGTACTCGTCGAGCCACTGCTCGATGCCCTGCTCGACGGCGACCAGGCGCAGACCGAGCTCGGCGTCCGCCGGGGTGCGGACGACTCCGACGCCGCGCATCGTCAGGGGCCGCCCGGCGACTCCCTCGACCACCCCGACACCGCACCGGGTCAACCCGGGGTCAACACCCAGCACCCGCACCCGGGCCTCCTTCGATCTCACCGGCCGTCGCTGGGGGTCTCCCCAGTTCGTGCAGGCTATCGGGTGCCACTGACAGAGCGACGGGCCGACGGGGGGGGGGTGCCGGCGGCCCGGGGGTT
>NZ_JBSFZS010000160.1:0-13358 GCF_053600395.1 Streptomyces sp. NPDC005070
CCCCCGGCGCGGCCGCCGCCGGCCCAGCCGCCATGGTTGTCGCCGGCCAGGGCGAGGGCCGTGGCCAGTCCCGTTCCGGGGACGGCGAGGGCGGCGGTCAGCGCGCCCGAGGCCAGCGCCGGCAGCAGTGCGGTGCGCTGCGCCTCGGTGCCGAGGGCCAGGATCAGCGGGGCGGCGAGGACGGCGGTGGACAGCAGGGGCGAGGGGGCGAGAGCGCGTCCCGACTCCTCGCAGGCCAGGGCGAGTTCGGTCGCCGAGCAGCCGGCACCGCCGTACGCCTCGGGGAGGGCCAGTCCGGGCAGCCCGAGCCGGCGCGCGAGGGTGTCCCAGAGAGCCGGGTCGTAGCCGGCGGGGGTCCGCTCGGCGGCCCGCAGCTCCCGCGGTCCGCACCGCTTCGCCAGCACCTCCCGCAGCGTGCGGCGGATCTCCTCCTGCTCCGCGGTGAGACGGGCGTCCATGGGCGGGCTCCTCCCTCGTCGGGGGGCTGATCCGGCACGTCGATCTGACGGGCCGTCATGTTAGGGCGGAGGGCCCCAGAAGCACAGGGGTGCGACAGCCTCCCGGCGGGCCACTTATCTGATGTACCGTCAGATTCATGACGCATGCCACCCCGGGCCACAGCCGTCGGAAGGTCGCCGTCGTCGGCATATCCCTGTCCGACTGCGGCCGCGTGGACGAGGCGACCCCGTACGCGCTGCACGCGCAGGCCGCGCGCCGCGCACTGGCCGACTCCGGCCTGGACCGATCGGTGATCGACGGTTTCGCGTCGGCCGGGCTCGGCACCCTCGCGCCCGCCGAAGTGGCCGAATATCTGGGGCTGCGGCCCACCTGGGTCGACTCGACCTCGGTCGGCGGGTCCACCTGGGAGGTCATGACGGCCCACGCGGCCGACGCCGTCGCGGCGGGCCACGCGAACGCCGTCCTGCTCGTCTACGGCTCCACCGCCCGCGCCGACATCAGGGCGGGCCGCCGCACCGGCAACCTCTCGTTCGGCGCACGGGGCCCCCTCCAGTTCGAGGTCCCGTACGGCCACACCCTCATCGCCAAGTACGCGATGGCCGCGCGCCGCCACATGCACACGTACGGCACCACGCTCGAACAGCTCGCCTCGGTGGCCGTCCAGGCCCGCGCGAACGCGGTCCGCAACCCGGAGGCGATGTTCCGCGATCCGGTCACCGTCGACGACGTCCTGTCCGGGCCGATGATCGCGGACCCGTTCACCAAGCTGCACTGCTGCATCCGCTCCGACGGCGGCGCGGCGGTGCTGCTGGCGGCCGAGGAGTACGTACGCGACTGCCGTACGGCCCCGGTGTGGGTGCTCGGAACCGGCGAACACGTCTCCCACACCACCATGTCCGAGTGGGCGGACTTCACCGTCTCCCCGGCGGCGGTGAGCGGCCGGCTCGCCTTCGAGCGCGCCGGAGTCCGCCCGGCCGAGATCGACTTCGCCGAGATCTACGACGCCTTCACCTACATGACCCTCGTGACCCTGGAGGACCTCGGCTTCTGCGCCAAGGGCGAGGGCGGCGCCTTCGTGGACGTGGCGAAGGGACGGCTGCTGGTGGACGGGGAACTGCCGGTGAACACGGACGGGGGCGGACTGTCGGCCCAGCATCCCGGCATGCGCGGCCTGTTCCTTCTCGTGGAGGCCGTACGGCAGTTGCGCGGCGGCCTTCCGGAGGAGCGCCAGGTGCGGCGCCCGGACGGCACCCTGCCCGAGCTGGCGGTGGCCTCCGGGACGGGGGGCTGGTTCTGCTCGTCGGGGACGGTGGTGCTGGGGCGGGGGTGAGGGGACCCGGGATGAGGGACCGGGATGAGGGCCCCGGGACGCACGCCCAGAGATGCGGGCCCAGAGATGCGGGCCCACTGTCGCGCGCCCCGGGTTGCGGGTGCTGCCGTGGGGTGTCGGCGCGCCCCGGGTGATACTCGGGGTCATGGAACCGGACCTTCATGAGCTGCTGAGATCACTGCGGGTGTGGGACACGGAGCTGCCCGGCTTCGCCCCGGAGGAGGCTCCGGCGGACCCGCTGACCCTGTTCACCCGGTGGTTCGCGGAAGCGGTGGCGGCCGGGCAGGCCGAACCGCACACGATGACGCTCGCGACGGCCGACGCGGACGGTTCGCCCGACGTCCGGACGGTGATGCTGCACGGCGCGGACGACGACGGCTGGGCGTTCGCCTCGCACGTGACGAGCCGCAAGGGACGCCAGCTCGCCGCGCGGCCGTACGCGGCCCTCGGCTTCTACTGGCCCGCGCAGGGCCGCCAGATCCGGCTCCGCGGCCCGGTCACGGCCGCCTCGCCCGAGGAGAGCCAGGCGGACCTGCACGCCCGCTCCACGGGGGCACTGGCCGCGGCCCTGGTGGGCCGGCAGAGCGAAGTCCTGCCCTCACGCGCCGAGTTGGACCGGGCCTCGGACGCGGCCTGGGAGCGGGCCGAGAGCGCCCCGCGCTCCCCCGCCCCCACCTGGACGCTCTACCGCCTCCGTCCGGAGGAGGTCGAGTTCTTCCAGGGTGACGCCCGCCGGCGCCACGCCCGGCTCGTCTACCGCCGTACGGAGACCGGCTGGGCCACCGAGCTGCTGTGGCCGTGAGCCGCCAGACCCCACACGCCCGGCCCCGCGCTCCCCGTCCTACGCCTCGTACGTGAAGTCGTACGCCGCGAAGTCGGAGACGGGGCGGTAGCCGATGCGCTGGTACAGGCCGTTGCTGGTCGGGTTGGCGAGGTCGGTGAAGAGCAGCACCTCCTGGACCCCGGAGGCGACCGCGGCGCGGCTCACCTCGGCGGTGACGGCACCGGCGTACCCCCGGCCGCGCAGACGCGCCGGGGTGTAGACGGGGGCGACCCGGAGCTGTCCGGCGACGGGCGGTGTCGCGCCCGCCATGGCGACGGGGGTGCCCTCGGGGTCCTCCCAGAGGGTGATGCCGCCGTACGAGATCCGGTCGTCGGCCCAGGCGCCGCCGTCGCGGTGGGCACCCTCGCCGATGGCTTCGGCGAACTCCGTGTACCAGCGGGCGAGCAGCTCCCGGTCCCCCGCGTCCGCGACCCTGGGACGGCCGGGCGGTGCGGGCTCGGGCACCGCCAGGTCGCCCAGCCGGTAGAGCCGCTCGCTCCGGAGCGGCACCGTCCTCGCCCCGGTCCGCCGCTCCCAGGCCCCGGCGAAGGCGTCGACGGTGTCCGTGTCGGCGGAGACCCCGGGCACCTCGATCTCCGTGTCCGCCAGCAGCGCGGCCAGGGTCTCGGCGCCCCGCTCGTCCAGCGGGGTGAGGTTCAGCCGGTACGGCGGCGTGCGGAAGAAGGCCGCCCGGACCGCCCCGTCCCGCTCCAGGGCTCCGAAGACCGGCGCGTCCTTCCCGTACTGGCTCACTCCCCGTCTGCGCAGCGCTTCCGTCACGGTCAGCGCGACGGTGTGCCGCGCGGGCCGCGACCGGAGGAAGTCTCCGGCCCGGGCGAGAAACGCGTCGAGGTCGTAAGTGAGCTGCCAGTCGTACGTCACGGAGGTCATGTCCGATGATCCCTTGCGGCCACGGAGCCGTGCCTCCGAATTTCCTCCAGGGCGTGACCCGTGGGACCGGAGCGGCTTGAATGGCCGGATGACCGATGCCCATGTGCAGTTCTCCGTGCAGCCCGCCCCCGAGCTGACGGGCCTCGGTCTGCGGCTGCGCCCCTGGGACCCGGAATCCGACGCCGACGTGTCGGCGTATCTGCGCGGGCTGACCGATCCCGAACTCCAGCGCTGGAACACCCCGCTCAGGTTCGTCCGGGACATCGGCACCGCCCGTGAGTCGCTGCGGACCCGCGTGGCGGCGGCGGTCGGCGGCACCGGGATCTCCTTCTGCGTCACCGAGGCCGAGACCGGCGAGACGCTGGGCCATATCGGCGTCAACGAGATCGACCACGTCATGAGCTGTGCCCGTATCGGCTACTGGGTCCTCCCGGATGCCCGCGGCGGCCGGGTCGCCATCCGTGCCCTCACCCTCGCGACCCGCTACGGCTTCACCGACCTCGCCCTGCACCGCCTCGAACTGGGGCACGCCGTGGGCCACGAGGTGTCCTGCCGGGTCGCCGAGCGCTGCGGATTCCGGCACGAGGGGACTCTGCGCGGCGCGATGTTCGAGGCGGGCCGCCATGACGCGTTCCGCGACGTGCACCTCCACGGCCGCCTCACGACGGACCCCGAGCCGGCACCCGACCGGAACCCGTCACCCACCGGCGCGTGAGGCAGGCCGGAACACGGGAATCCCCGCCCGGAAGGCCACCTCCAGTTCCATCCCGATCCGCAGCGCCGCCTCCTCGCAGCCGATCACCTCGGTCATCATCCGGGGACCCTCCGCCAGGTCGACGACGGCCGCCGCGTACGGCACGCGCTCGCCGAACGGGGGCAGGTCGTTGCGGTGGACGACGGACCAGGTGTAGAGCGTGGCGCGTCCGCTCGCGGGGCGCCAGCTCACGTCCTCGGACCAGCAGTGCGGGCAGAACTCCCTGGGGTAGTGGTGAACGCGGTCGCAGGCCGCGCAGTACCGGATCAGCAGCCGCCCCTCCGCCGCCGCGTCCCAGTACGGCCGGGTGAACGCGTCCGCCTCGGGAACGTCGGACCCCGCACCGGAGCCCCCCGCGCCCACCTTCCCCCGCGGTGTCCCGCTCACCGGAAGAGTCCCAGGGCGTCGTCCAGGGACCACGTCTGCCAGGACATCGCGAACAGGGCGACGGCCGAGGCCAGCGCCATCATCGCGTTCTGCCCCTGCTCCGCCCAGTCGTGGATCATGAGGGTGAAGTAGAGGACGTTGAGGAGCAGCCCGGCGACCAGCGCGACGGGGGTCAGCAGCCCGGCCACAAGCCCGAGACCGAGAGCCAGCTCCGCGTACACCACGACGTACGCCATCGTCCGGGGACGCGGCGCGACGATCGTGTCGAAGCCCGAACGCACCACGTTCCATCGATGCTTGGAGGCGACATCCGCCGCCCACGCGATGCCGGTCCCCCGCTCGAACCAGCCCTTCCTGTCCTTGTGCCGCCAGCTCTCGAGCCACCAGAGGCCGAGCCCGATACGGAGCACGGCCAGCCACTCCGCCCCGCCGAGCCAGATCGTGTCCATGGCCGAACCTCCCGCGAAGGCACCACATCTGACGGAACGTCAGTTTCGACGCCCCGGGACACCCACGCAAGAGCCCGACACCCACCACCGATGAAGTACGCGACCATCCCGCCGCCACCCCTCCCGCTCCACCCCTCCCGGGGGCGCGCGGAGCCGATCCCGCGCTCCGGCGAAAGACGTACGCCCGGCCGCCCACCTGCGACAACAGCGCACTTTTCGCACACGGCCACCCCATCGAAGTGACCTACGCCACCAGGCCCACCCACCCCTCCCACAGTCGTGACCACTTCGCAACCGATTCCGGTCTTGACCGAGACCTATCAAGCTGAGTCGTGATTACGCTCGCGCTATGGCCGACTCGACTGCTTCCGCGACCTCCCGCACGGTGCCCTCCCACGAGGACCGCCCCGTGTACGTGATCGGAGGCGGCCCCGGCGGACTCGCGGCGGCGTACGCGCTGCGCGCCCGGGGCGTACGAGCGGTCGTGCTGGAGCGGTCGGACGAGGTCGGCGCGTCCTGGCGGGGCCACTACGACCGGCTGCACCTGCACACCACCCGCCGGCTGTCCGCGCTGCCGGGGCTGTCGATGCCGCGCTCGTTCGGCCGGTGGGTGTCGCGGGACAACGTGGTGCGCTACCTGGAGAAGTACGCCGAGCACCACGGTCTGGAGATCGTCACGGGCGTCGAGGTCTCCCGCGTCGAGCCCGCCCCCGGCGGCGACGGCTGGCTGCTGCACGCCACCGGCGGACGCGAGCTGACCGGCAGCGCGGTGGTCGTCGCGGCCGGCTACAACCACACCCCGCGCATCCCCGACTGGCCCGGCCGCGACACCTACGCCGGCGAGCTCCTGCACGCCGGCGAGTACCGCAACCCCGCCCCCTACGCGGGCCGCGACGTCCTCGTCGTCGGCATCGGCAACACCGGCGCCGAGATCGCCGTGGACCTGATCGAGGGCGGCGCCCGGCGCGTACGGCTGTCCGTCCGCACCGCGCCGCACATCGTGCGCCGCTCCACGGCGGGCTGGGCCGCGCAGTTCACGGGCATCGCCGTACGACGGCTGCCGGTGCGGCTCGTGGACGCGCTGGCCGGGCCGATGGCGAAGCTGAGCGTGCCCGACCTGGGGGCACACGGCCTGCCCCGCCCGGACACCGGGCTCTACTCGCGTGTCAACGAGGGTTCCATCCCCGTCCAGGACGTCGGGCTCATCGACGCCGTCCGCAAGGGGAAGGTCGAGATCGTGGCCGCGGTGGAGGGGTTCGAGGACGACAAGACCGTCCTCGCCGACGGGAGCCGGATCGATCCCGACGTGGTGATCGCAGCGACCGGGTACGCGCGGGCACTGGAGGGCATGGTCGGGCATCTCGACGTGCTCGACGGGCGCGGGCATCCGGTCGTCCACGGCGGGCACGCCCCGCGGAAGGCGCCCGGCCTGTACTTCACCGGGTTCACCAACCCCATCAGCGGCATGTTCCGCGAACTCGCCCTGGACGCCGAGAAGATCGCGAAGGCGATAGCCCACCACACCTCCAAGCACACCCGCTGACACCCGGGCCCCGACCAGGTTTTCGCCCCCTCCGCCCCAGCCCCCCGCTCCTCGATCGCCGGAGGGGCTGAGACTCCCCCGCGCCCGAAAGGGGCCCGGGGAAGCCGAACCTCCCCCGCAGCACAAGGCGATTTTCGCCACCGGGACTGAAACTTCACGCACGTGAGGGGCTGCACCCAAACCACCTCGCACCGGCACGAGCACCAGCACCAGCACCAGCAGTGGACGGCCGCCACCACGACGCACCCCCAGTGGACGGCCGCCACCACGACGCACCCCCAGTGGACGGCCGCCACCACGACGCACCCCCAGTGGACGGCCGCCACCACGACGCACCCCCAGTGGACGGCCGCCACCACGACGCACCCGCAGCCGGGAGCGCGCCGGAGGGGACGTGCCGGTACATCAAATGCCCGCAGGCCGGACGGATCAAAACCCACCCGCACCGCTAGGTACTGCTGAGATCCGTTCGGATGCGGGCGGATGTACCGGCGCGGCCCCGACCCACCCACCGCCCTGGCGCGCGGTGGGCCGGCCTCCCCGCCCGCAGGTTCTCAGCCTCCTCGAACCGCACATCCATCGAGCCGACCCGAACGGGCGAGGGAATTCGCTCATGTGCTTCGCCGGGAATGCGGGTTTCGGTGCCGGCCGGACACGCTGACGAACATCCCGCCCGTTCTTCGAAGGAGATCAGCTATGGCGTCGTCCCGTGTGCCGCGGCCTCACTCGCGTCGAATACATGCCGCCATCGCCACATCGGTGACCGCGGCGGCTTTGTCCGTGTCAGCGCCCGCCGTCGCCGACGGGGGGTCCACGACCCCCGACAGCGGCACCGGCGCCACCGGGGGCAAACCGACCGTCGTCCTGGTGCACGGAGCCTTCGTCAACGCGTCCAGTTGGAACGAAGTCGTGGCACGCCTTCAGGCGGACGGCTACCGGGTCATCGCTCCCGTCAATCCGCTGCGAGGCCTGCCCACCGACTCCGCCTACGTCTCCAGCGTCCTCCGGAGCGTCAAGGGCCCCATCGTCCTGGTCGGTCATTCGTACGGCGGCGCGGTGATCAGCGAGGCCGCCACCGGCAACCCCAACGTCAAGGCGCTCGTGTATGTCTCCGCCTTCATGCCCGACAAGGGGGAAGTCCTCGGCCAACTCGCCGCCAAATTCCCCGGCAGCGAGCTCAACCCCGCCCTGGTTCAAGTGCCGTTCGAGAACGCGGACGGGTCCACCGGAACAGATCTGTACCTCTCTCCGGACAAGTTCCACGCCGTCGCCGCCGCGGACCTCCCGGAGACGGCCACATCCGTGGCGGCCGCCGCCCAGCCCCCCATCGCAGCCACTGCCTTCGCCGACAAGGCGACGTCCGCCGCGTGGAGGACCATCCCGTCCTGGGCCGCCGTCGCCACCAACGACAAGGCCATAGCCCCCGACCTGGAGCGCTTCGAAGCCAAGCGCGCCGGCTCCCACACGGTCGAGATCGACGCCTCCCACAGCGTGCTGATCTCCCACCCCGACGCCATCACCGATCTCATTCGCGACGCCGCCCGCGGGCAGTCCCCCACACCGGCCCTCGCCGCGACAGGACTCACCACTGCCGGTATCGCCGGCGCCGCCGTCGCCGGCGGAATGGTCATCGCGGGAGCAGGACTCCTTGTGGTCAGCCGGAAACGGTCGACCGGCGCGCGGTGATCGGCTGAGCCCCGGTGCGAGCCGCTCGGATCGGCCCTTGACCTGGTACTTCGATCAGGGGCCACTTCCGCTGAACACGCCCCGGCGAGCGAGCGGCGCCCCGCAGCGGGATGCTTGAGATCAGAGCACGTTCAAGACCGAGGTGATGTCCTCGATACTCCCCCCAGCCTGAGGGGGCCGTGTGAGATCGAGGCCGTTGATCGTCGAGTTGGCGTGCCCTCTGCGCTGCGAGACACTCGAATTGTGCCTATTTCCTACGGAAAGAACCCAGGCCATGAGTACGGAACTCCTCGATCTGGCCATCACAACCGCCGGCGGCAGGGAACTCTGGGACTCCCTCAGCGGCGTGAAGGCCGACATCTCCATCGACGGCCCGGTCTGGGGGATGAAGGGCTGGCCGCCGGGGACGAGTTTCGACCAGGTCGTCACGCTCGACACGGCCAGAGAACACATCGTGTTCACCCCGTTCACCCGCCCGGAGTGGGAGATGGTCTTCGACGGTGCCAGTGACAGCGTCACCGTGCGAACCCTGGACGGGGAACCGGTCGAGACCCTCGCACCCGCTCGCGCCGCCTTCAAGGGAATGCTGCGGAGCTCCGACTGGGACGCCCCACACCTCGGCTACTTCCTGGGCTACGCCATCTGGAACTACTTCACCAGCCCCTTCCTCTTCACCTATCCCGGTGTCAAGGCCCGCGAGATCGAACCGTGGCACGAGGCAGGGCAGACATGGCGGCGTCTGCAGGTGCGCTTCCCGCCCGACATCGCCACACACAGCCCCAACGCGGTCTTCTACTACGACGCTTTCGGCATGCAACGCCGCATGGACTACGTCGCCGAGATCAACAACAGCTTCCTCGTCGGCCACTACACGGGCCACCACCATGATTTCGACGGGCTGGTCATTCCGACGCGACGACGCATGTTCCGCCGCAACCCCGACAACAGCGTCAACCTCAACTTCCCCTCCATCACGGTCGACGTCCACGCTCTTGAGCTCATCCGCTCTGACGACGAACAGGTACGGCCATGACGACAGAGAACGCCTTCACCGATCACCCCGCCCGGAGGCTTCTCGTGACGCTCCCGCGTCCCTACGACGAGGCCTGCGAGCACTTCGAGACCCTCGTCCCGGACGCCGATCTCCACCGCTTCTACCAACTGGGCTCCTGGAAGGCCACGCTTGAACTCGCCGAGATCAACGGCCCCCACGGGTTCATGCGCTACTTCCGGGGCGACGTCTGCGCCCTGATGGCCGGCTCACAGTCCCTCTGGAAGGCCACCCAGTACCTCATGGGCAACCACGTCATCGCGGAACGCGCTTTCCGCGAGGACGCGTCGGCGGCGCTGCACGCACCACTGCCCTCCGTGATCTACGCCGACCCCGACGGCGACACGAAATTCGCCGTCGACCAGCCCAGTTTGCTGTTCGACAGCTACGGCAACCCGCAGATCGCCGAGGTCGGCCGCGAACTGGACACGCGCCTCGGTCAGCTGATCACCCTCCTCGGAGGCGACGTACCTCCCCAGCTCTGAACCGCTGAAGCCTCCGGATTTGTTTGACCGCCGGGTACCAAACAGAAGCCCGACCCTGCACAACGGTTCCTGACATGGCGTCAGTTGCGTAATCTGACAGTGCGTCAGTTAACAATTGGCTGTCACACAGGAGCGGGCGGACCGATGCTTGGATCAACCCACGGCACCCTCACCACCGACTCCCGCCGGGCCAGGGTCATCGCCTGCGGCGAGCAGCCCTCCCCGGTCGTGCACGGACGCCCGGCCGAAGTCGACGACCTGGACGTCAGCGGTCGCCCGCTGTACGCCACCGTCCCCGACCTGGACCGCTTCTTCCGTCCCGAGTGCGTGGCCGTCATCGGCGCCTCGGACGCCGAGGGACGGCCGAACACCGGGATCACCCGCCAGCTCATCGCCTGGGCCGAACGGGTCGGCGCCCGCCTCCATCCGGTGCACCCCACCCGCCGCACCGTCTTCGGCCTCCCCTGCCTCCCTTCCGTGTCGGACGTACCGGAGCAGGTGGACCTGGCGGTGCTCCTCGTCGCCGACCCCCTTCCGGTGATCGGGGAACTCGCCGAGGCCAAGGTGAGGTTCGCGGTCGCGTTCGCGTCCGGATTCGCCGAGACGGGAGCGGAGGGCGCCGCCGCACAGACCCGCCTCGCCGCCGCCGTGCGCGGCTCCGGCCTGCGACTGCTCGGCCCCAACACCAACCTCAACGCGTTCGAGCACTTCCGCGACGACCTCGACGGCCCCGCGGTCGCCCTCATCACCCAGTCCGGCCACCAGGGCCGGCCGGTGTTCGCGATGCAGCAACTGGGCGTCCGCCTGTCCCACTGGGCGCCCACGGGCAACGAGGCCGACCTGGAGACGGCGGACTTCATCTCCTACTTCTCCGAGCGCCCCGAGGTCGGCGCCATCGCCTGCTACGTCGAGGGACTCAAGGACGGCCGCTCGTTCCTGCTCGCCGCCGACCGCGCCGCCCGGCGCAAGGTGCCCGTCGTCGCGGTGAAGGTCGGCCGCACCGAGACCGGTGCCCGCACCGCCGCCTCACACACCGGCAAGCTGACCGGCGCCGACGCGGTGGTGGACGCGGCGATGCGGCAGTACGGCGTGATTCGCGTGGACGGGCTCGACGAACTCCAGGACACCGCGGCCCTGTTGGCGCGGGCCCGGGCACCCCGGGCGGACGGGGTCGTCGTCTATTCGATCTCGGGCGGCACGGGCGCGCACTTCGCGGACCTGGCGAGCGAGGCGGGCCTCGACCTGCCGGTCCTCTCGGAGGCCAAACAGGCCGAGCTGCACACCTGGATACCGGACTACCTGAACGTCGCGAACCCGGTCGACAACGGCGGGCACCCGGTCGGCGACTGGCGCGGCCGGAAGATCATCGACGCGATCCTCGCCGACCCGGCCGTCGGCGTACTGATCTGCCCGATCACCGGGCCCTTCCCGCCGATGAGCGACAAGCTGGCGCAGGACCTGGTGGACGCGGCGGAGCAGACGGACAAGTTGGTGTGCGTGGTGTGGGGGTCGCCGGTCGGCACGGAGGCGGCGTACCGGGAGACGCTGCTCGGCTCGTCCCGGGTGGCCACGTTCCGTACGTTCGCCAACTGCATCACCGCCGTCCGCGCCCACCTCGACCACGCGAGGTTCACCGCCGCCTACCGCTCGCCCTTCGACGAGGCCCCGCGCACCCCGTCGCCCTCCTTCCGCAAGGCGCAGGCCCTGATGCGCCCGGGCCAGCAACTCAGCGAGCACGGTGCCAAGCAGTTGCTGCGGGCATACGGGATCCGCGTGCCGCGGGAGCAGTTGGTGACCAGCGCGGCGGCGGCCGTGCGGGCGGCGAGCCAGGTCGGCTATCCGGTGGTCATGAAGGCCTCCGGCGCGCAGATCGCCCACAAGACCGAACTCGGCCTGGTCAAGATCGGGCTGACCTCCGCCAGCCAGGTCCGCGACGCCTATCGCGAGCTGACCGACATCGCCCGCTACGAGGGCATCTCGCTCGACGGGGTCCTCGTCTGCCAGATGGTCGAGCGGGGCGTCGAGATGGTCGTCGGTGTCACACACGACCAGCTCTTCGGGCCGACCGTCACCGTCGGGCTCGGCGGGGTTCTCGTCGAGGTGCTGCGGGACTTCGCCGTGCGCGTGCCGCCGTTCGGCGACGACCAGGCGCGGGCCATGCTGTCCGAACTGCGCGGGCGGGCGCTGCTCGACGGGGTGCGCGGGGGCCCGCCGGTGGACGTGGACGCGCTGGTCGAGGTCGTGATCCGGATCCAGCGGATGGCGCTCGAACTCGGGGACGAGATCGCGGAGCTGGACATCAATCCGCTGATGGTGCTGCCCCGCGGACAGGGGGCCGTGGCCCTGGACGCACTGGTGCTGTGCCGCTGAACGGAGACCGCCCGCCACCCGGTCCCGCGCCCGCCCTCGCCCCGGCCCCCGCACGAAACGGAGCACCGTCATGACCGACCCCTTCAAGTCAGCCCCCTTCATGACCGACTCCCCCCGCGCACCCCACGAAGCCCCCGCACCACCCCAAAAGCCCCTCGACTCACTCATACGCCACACCACCGACAACGCCGTCTCATGGATCACCCTCAACCGGCCCGAGGCGATGAACGCCCTCACCCGGGACCAGCGTGAGCGCGTGATCGAGCTGCTCACGGCGGCGTCCGCCGACCCCGACGTACGGGCCGTGGTCATCACCGCCACCGGCCGCGGCTTCTGCGCGGGAGCGGATCTGCGGGCCGGTCCGCCCGCCGGGGAGCGGGTGCCCGGCGACGTCGCCCGCACCATCCGGCTGGGTGCGCAGCGCCTGATCGCCGCCGTCCTCGACTGCGAGAAGCCGGTGATCGCGGCGGTCAACGGCACGGCGGCCGGGATCGGCGCGCACCTCGCCTTCGCGTGCGACCTCGTCCTCGCGGCCGAACCGGCGCGGTTCATCGAGGTGTTCGTGCGGCGCGGTCTCGTACCGGACGGCGGCGGGGCCTTTCTGCTGCCCCACCTCGTCGGCCCGCAGCGGGCCAAGGAGCTGATGTTCTTCGGGGACGCGCTGAGCGCGGCGGACGCCGAGCGGATCGGGCTAGTCAACAGGGTCGTACCGGCCGAGGAGTTGGAGAAGACGGCGCGCGCCTGGGCCGAGCGGCTCGCCGCCGGGCCCACGCGCGCCCTAGCGCTCACCAAGCAGCTCGTCAACGCCTCCCTCGACACCGACCGCGCCGCCGCCTTCGCCGCGGAGGCCGCGGCGCAGGAGATCAACATGACGACGGCGGACGCCACCGAGGGAGTGGCGAGTTTCGTGGAACGCCGGTCCCCCCGCTTCAAGGGCCGCTGACGAACCGAACCTGGCACACCCAGGCCCCGCGCCCCCGAACCCGGCGCACCCGGAGCCGGCAGCACACGGAGGATCCGGCACGGCCACCACGACACACCCGCACCCGCACCCGGCCACGCACGGAAGGGGCCGTGCCGGTACATCGATGCCCGTCGCCACCGACGCCCACCCCTCACCCAACGGCGAC
>NZ_JBSFZS010000161.1:0-13244 GCF_053600395.1 Streptomyces sp. NPDC005070
TGTTTTTTTCAAAACTGTCCATCGATTGGGTATAGAGTAATGACGGTGTGGTGTTTGTGCTGTGACTCAGCACACCCGGCCCGGTGCCGTTAACGGCCACTAACCTGCTTCCATGACTGTGCATCTCGAAGTGGCCGAAGGCGTGGGCACCATCCGCCTGGACCGCCCTCCCATGAACGCCCTGGACGTGGCGACGCAGGACCGCCTCAAGGAACTGGCCGAGGAGGCCACCCGGCGGTCGGACGTCCGTGCCGTGGTGCTGTACGGCGGGGAGAAGGTGTTCGCGGCGGGCGCGGACATCAAGGAGATGCAGGCCATGGACCACGCCGCGATGGTCGTGCGGTCCCGGGCCCTGCAGGACTCCTTCACCGCCGTCGCCCGCATCCCCAAGCCCGTCGTCGCCGCCGTCACCGGATACGCGCTCGGCGGCGGCTGTGAACTGGCCCTGTGCGCCGACTACCGCATCGCCGGGGACAACGCCAAGCTGGGCCAGCCCGAGATCCTGCTCGGCCTGATCCCCGGTGCCGGCGGCACCCAGCGGCTCTCCCGGCTGGTCGGCCCCTCCAAGGCCAAGGACCTCATCTTCACCGGCCGTATGGTCAAGGCCGACGAGGCCCTGGCGCTCGGTCTGGTCGACCGGGTCGTCCCCGCCGACGAGGTGTACACCGCCGCGCACGCCTGGGCCGCCAGGCTCGCGCAGGGCCCGGCCATCGCGCTGCGCGCCGCGAAGGAGTCCATCGACGCGGGTCTGGAGACGGACATCGAGACCGGGCTGGCCATCGAGCGGAACTGGTTCGCGGGTCTGTTCGCGACGGAGGACCGCGAGCGGGGTATGCGGAGCTTCGTGGAAGAGGGCCCCGGCAAGGCGAAGTTCCTCTGATCCGTCCGCCGCGCCGGCCCGGGACACGGTGTCCGCCTCCCGGGCCGGCACGGCCGGTCTCGCCCCTGTCGTGCCCTCTCGGTCCACCCGCGGTTGACGCGGTGTCCGGCGGGCGTCCCTCGATGGGGCGCTTTATCGCAGGCTTAAGGCAGCCTTAAGCGAGCCTTGTCGAGAAGGGGTGGTGATTGCCCTCGACGGGCCCGTTCCAGCAGGTCGGACGGGCTCTCGCCATCTCCGAACTGCCTTTGGCATATGCCAATCGGATGGTGCGGAATGTCCCGTTCCGGGGGGCCCAATCCTCCCGAACGGCCCCGGAGGGGGCGCCGGACGGCCATGATGGGGGGCATGGCGGGGCTGGAGGGTATGGAACAGCCGCGGCGGCACGGAAGTGCGACCGCGGCGCGCTGGACACCTGCGGTCGAGGACGAACGGGCGCTCAAGGCACTGGAGTTGTTCGGCAATCCCACCGAGGGGGAGGTGCTGCTGCCGTCCCGCCCGGAGTCCGCGGCCACCGCGCGGCGGCTCGCCCAGGTCGTGGTCCTGCGGCACTGGGGCCAGTCCCCGAAGATGACCGAGGACGCGGTCTTACTCGTCTCCGAACTCGTGGGCAACGCCGTACGGCACACCGGTGCCCGCGTCTTCGGACTCCGTATGCACCGCCGCCGCGGCTGGATCCGTATCGAGGTTCGTGACCCCTCCCGCGGCCTTCCCTGTCTCATGCCCGTCCAGGAAATGGACCTGAGCGGCCGGGGCCTCTTCCTCGTCGACAAGCTCTCCGACCGCTGGGGTGTCGACCTGCTGCCCCGCGGCAAGACCACCTGGTTCGAGATCCGCGTCGCCGACCGCTGAGCCGCTCCGGTGGCTGACCCGCGCCGTCCGCCGACCCGTTCCGTCGGCCGACCCACTCCGACCGCCGACCCGCTCCGGCCGGGCACGCAGAAGCCCCGGCCGCGTGGCAGCCGGGGCTTGCGGGATGTCGCGGAACGAATTGGGGTGTGAACCGCGCCACCGGCGACAACCGTGGCCCGGGTCAATGGGTGGAGGTCGCATCGCCGACTATCGCAGACCCTGCCCATTGATCCAAAAGAGGGTCCGCGCTCCGCTCGGGGTCCTCCGCCCGGCCCGGGATCCCCGCCCGGCTCCCGGGTCGCGCCGTCCCCGTACGGTCCGAACGCCGAGGCGGTGAAGCGACCCGCACCACCACCCGGCCGGACCAATCGCCGGTTTTTCGGCCGAATCGCCCTTAAATGGTCCGGTGACCACGCCCGCCGAAGACCACGCAGCACCCGCCCCGCCCCGGCGCGCTGCCCTGCTTACGGGACTCGCGCTCACCGCAGGGACCCTCGCCGTCGGAGCGAGCGCGGGCTGCTCCGCCCCGCGAGCAACCCACCCGCACCGGCCCACGACGCCTCCGGCCGCGCCCAGCGCCCCCGCCGCCACGGCGACCCGCCAGGCCGCCGCGCTCGCCCCCCGCCGCTATCCCGCCCAGCCCCCCGAAATCACCCACGGCCCCCGCACCCACCCCTCCCGAGTGGCTCTCACCTTCCACGGCCAGGGCGACCCCGCCGTCGCGAAAGCGCTTCTCGGCGAGGTGGAGAAGGCCGGCGCCCGGGTCACCGTCCTCGCCGTCGGCACCTGGCTGGACGAGCACCCGGACCTCGCCCGCCGCATCCTCGACGGCGGCCACGACCTCGGCAACCACACGCTGAGCCACCTCGACATCAACGCCATGACGGCGGCGGAGGCGGCCGCGGAGATCCGGGGCTGCGCGGACCGGCTCAAGCGGCTCACCGGTTCGATCGGCACCTGGTTCCGGCCCTCCCGCAGCCCCCGGGCCTCCCCCCTCGTCCAACGCCTCGCCCGCGACGCGGGCTACCCGCACACGCTCTCCTACGACGTCGACTCCCTCGACTACACCTCGCCGGGAGCCGCCGCCGTCACCCGCAAGGTACTGGCCGAGGTCCGTCCCGGCTCCGTCGTGAGCCTGCACTTCGGATACGCCGGCACGGTCGCCGCCCTCCCCGCCCTTCTGCACGAACTCGACCGCCGCGGCCTCGGCGCGGTCACCACCACGGAGCTGCTGAGCTGATGCCGACACCACCCTCCTCCCCGCGCCGCGTGCTGACCGCCGGCGCCGCCCTCGCCACGCTCGCCCTCCTCGCGGGGTGCGGCGGTTCCTCCCCGGACCACGCCGGCCAGGCCCGCGGGACCACCAAGGCGGCCGTCCGGCCCGCCCCGGTGAAGAAGCCGGCCGTCCAGGGCCTGCCCGGCATGCCCCCCTTGCTGGACCCGGCGGACGTCTACGCCGCCGACCGTCCGGGCCGGCTCTCCCCGGTGGTCAAGGACTTCCCGTCCCGCGTCTACGTGCCCAACACCAACTCCAACACGGTCTCGGTCATCGACCCGAAGACGTACAAGGTCATCGAGACGATCCCGGTCGGCAACCAGCCCCAGCACGTCGTCCCCTCCTGGGACCTGAAGACCCTGTGGGTCAACAACGACCGGGGCAACACCCTCACCCCCATCGACCCGAAGACCGGCAAGGCGGGCCGGCCGGTCGACGTGCACGACCCGTACAACCTCTACTTCACGCCCGACGGCAAGTACGCGATCGTGATGGCCTCCCTCGACCGCGAGCTCGTCTTCCGCGACGCGCACACCATGAACACCGTCAAGACGGAACCGGTGAGCTGCTACGGCGTCAACCACGCCGACTTCTCCCCGGACGGCCGCTACTTCATCGTGTCCTGCGAGTTCAGCGGCGAGCTCCTGAAGGTCGACACCGAGCGGATGAAGGTCGTCGGCCAGCAGAGGCTGCCGTTCCACGGGGCCATGCCGCAGGACGTGAAGATCTCCCCGGACGGCAAGAAGTTCTACATCGCCGACATGATGGCCGACGGCGTGTGGATCCTCGACGGCGACAGGTTCACCCGGCCGACCCTGCTGCGCACGGGCAAGGGCGCCCACGGCCTGTACGTCAGCCGGGACTCGCGCGAGATGTACATCTCCAACCGCGGCGAAGGCACCATCTCCATCTTCGACTTCGCACAGAACCGGCTCACCAAGAAGTGGCACCTGCCCGACGGCGGCAGCCCCGACATGGGCGGAGTCTCGGCGGACGGCAAGGTCCTGTGGCTCTCCGGCCGGTACAACTCCGAGGTGTACGCGATCGACACCCACACGGGTGAACAGATCGCCCGTATCAAGGTCGGCAGCGGTCCGCACGGCCTCGCCGTCTACCCCCAGCCCGGCCGGTACTCACTCGGCCACACCGGAATCTTCCGCTGATCCGCGCCGGCGCTCCGCCCGCTCAGCGGGGCAGAAGCAGCGCCTCCGCGCCCACCGGCCGGTAACCCGCCGCCTGGAACGCCCGCAGACTGCGGGCGTTCCCCGTGGCCACCTGGGCCCAGACCGGCTCGCCGGCCAGGTGCCGCGCCGCCGACGCGAGTGCCCGGCCCAGCCCCCTGTGCCGTACCCCCTCGTCCACCTCCAGCGCGACCTCCAGACGGCCCCCGACCCCACGTCCGAGGACCAGGACCCCGCCCTCGGCGGCCCACGCCCGTACGCCGTCGCGCCGTCTGCGGGACCCCGTGATCCGGGGGTGGGCCAGGTCGTCGATCTCCGTCAGCGCGAGGGCCGCGGGGCCCGGGAGCGGGGCGGCGACGGACAGCAGGTCGACCGTGTCGGTCGCCCGCCCCGTCCGCTCCAGGAACGCGGCGAGGAAGCGCGGGTTCATGGTCGCCGCGAGCGCGTCGCAGTCCAGGGCCCCCAGCGCGGCGCGCACCCAGCCCTCGTCCTCGTCGGTGAAGACGACGGAGTGCGCGGAGAAGGCCAGGACGCCGGCGTCGCGGGGGCAGTGCTGGCGTACGACGGTGGTGGCGCCGTCGGGCGGCGGGAAGACCCCCCGGGCCACGTCGTCCAGAATGTCCCGCAGAGTTCCGGGCACGACCGCCCCCGCCGCTTGAGTCTCCACCCACTGGAAGGCCCAGGCTCGCAGACATGATCGACGACGGCACCGGACTTCTCACCATCGGCGAGCTGTCCCGGAGCACCGGCCTGAGTGTCCGCACCATCCGCTATTGGTCGGACGAGGGCGCGCTGCCCCCGGTGGCCAGGTCGGCGGGCGGCTACCGGCTGTACGACGCCGGCTCCGTGGCCCGCCTGGAGCTGATCCGGACCCTGCGCGAACTCGGACTGGGGCTCGGCGACGTCCGTGCGGTCCTGGCGGGCGAGCGGACGGTGGCGGAGGTGGCGGCCGCGCATGTGGCCGCGCTGGACGCGCAGATCATCCCCCAGTGCCCTAACGGCCTGGGGGTGCCCCCAGCTGAAGGTGACCCGGGCGGTGCTGTCGACCGTGGCACGACGTGGCGCGAGCGCACAGGAGACGACACTCATGAACAAGCTGGCGCGGCTCTCCGCCGCCGAACGCGGACGCATCCTCGACGACTTCATGGAGGAGACCTTCGGCGGCCTGGACACCACCGACCCCGACATCCGTACCCGGCTGCGGTTCCACGTCGGTGATCTGCCGGACGACCCGACACCCGAGCAGGTGGACGCCTGGGTGGAGCTGACCGAGCTGATCCAGGACCGCGGCTTCCGCGCCCGGATGCGCGAGATGATCGAGTTCAACGCGGAGGACCGGGGGCCGGACGTGCCGCCGGGCACCTTCCTGTGGTTCATGAGCCGGCTGGTGCACCTCGCGGGCGAGGCGCTGGAGCGGGGCGTCGACCCCGGAAGCCCGGAGGCGGACACGGTGCTGAGCGGTCTGCTCGGCGACGCGGACCGGGCCTCCGTGCCGGCCCGCGTGGAGTCCGCGGCCCATGCCGAGGTGGCCCGTTTCCGGGAGCTGAGCGCCGTGGTGCGCGGCCTGGACCCGCTGTCGGCGCACCGTGAGGAGTTCGCCTGGGTACTCGCCGCACTGCACGCGCACGCGGACCGTTAATCTGACCTCCGTACACAAGGCAGTAACGCACGCAGTGATGCACGACGAAGGGGCGGTCGGTGGCCGACATCGAGGAAGCACGCAAGCAGTTCGAGCGGATCGATTCGGACGGTGACGGATTCATCACCGCGGCCGAGTTCAAGGCCGCGCTCGCCCAGGGCGGCGACTGGAACGTCACCGAGTCGGTGGCGGAGGCCGTCATCGCCACCCGCGACCTCAACGGCGACAAGGTCCTCTCGTTCGACGAGTTCTGGACCCACCTGAACAAGTGACCCGGAAAGGGGGGACCCGACACGGGTCCCCCCTTTGCGCATCCCGGCCGTTCGGTGACGATCGTTCCCGGAGCCCGGAGCCCGGAGCCCGGAGCCCGGAGCCCGGAGCCCGGTCGCCCGTTCCCCCGTTCGCCGCGTCCGCGGAATAGGCCGCGCCGGACCGCAGTTGACGTCCCCCGACAGACGTATGCATGTGCATCGACTTCGGAGGGCATGTCATGAAGATCGGCATCATCGGCGCGGGCAACATCGGCGGCAACCTCACCCGGCGGCTCACCGCTGTCGGGCACGACGTCTCCGTCGCCAACTCTCGTGGTCCCCAGACGCTCGGAGCGCTCGCCGAGGAGACCGGCGCGACCGCTGTCACCGTCGAGCAGGCGGCTCAGGGCGCCGACGTCGTGATCGTCACGATCCCGCTCAAGGCCGTGCCGAACCTGCCGGACGGCATCCTGGACGGAGCCGCCGAGGACGTCGCCGTCATCGACACCGGCAACTACTACCCCCAGCAGCGCGACGGCAGGATCGCCGGGATCGAGGACGACGGCCTCACCGAGAGCCGCTGGACCGCCCGGCAGATCGGCCACACGGTCGTCAAGGCCTTCAACGGCACCTACGCCCAGGACATCCTCGACCGCGCCCGTCCGGCCGGCGCCCCCGACCGCATGGCCCTCCCGGTGGCCGGCGACGACGAATCGGCGAAGCGGCGCGTCCGCGGCCTCATCGACGAGCTCGGCTTCGACACCGTCGACGCCGGCGGCCTCGACGACTCCTGGCGCCAGCAGCCCGGCACCCCCGTCTACGGTCTCCAGGAAGGCCGCGACGCGGTGACGAAGGCACTCGCGGAGGCGTCCCCGGAGCGCTCGCCGGACTTCCGCGGCTGAGCGGCCGGCCCGCCACGCACGCCCACCGGCCCGCCACGCACGCTCACCCGACCGCCTGGCTCGGCGCGCCGGCCGGGAGAGCAGGGCGTGCGGGCGGCCGGCGGACCGTCGAGCTCTAGGCACTGCCCGCCCACGCGCGCAGGGCGGCCTCGGTCTCGAAGTCCGCGACGTCCCGGTCCACCGGCTCGGAGGTGTACTGGTGGAAACGCCACTTCGCCTGGATGCGCGGTTCGCCGGCGGTCACGTAGTCGGCGATCCACAGGCCGTCGCCCGCGTACGAGGTGGTGTCGATGTTCAGCCAGAAGTTCCGGTTCGTGTAGAGCACCACGCGGTTGTCCGGGCGGAGTTCCTTCACCCTGCGGATGAAGCGGTCCTTCTCCGCGTTGCTCGCGTGGGTGCCGTCGCCGGTGGTCTCCCAGTCGACGGCGAGCAGGTCACCCGCCTTCTCGGGGGCCTTGCTCACGAAGTAGGCGGCCTGGGCGCTGATGTTGCCGGGCCACAGGAAGTGGTAGAGGCCCACGACGCAGTCCGCGTCGCGGGCGGTCCTCACCTGCGCGGTGAGTTTGGGATTGACGTACGAGCGGCCTTCCGTCGCCTTGACGAAGACGAAGGAGAGGCCGGCGGTGCCGTACTCGGACGGCTGGTAGGCGCTGACGTCGATGCCTCGCAGCATGGGGGGAGCCTCCGTGCGTGGGGGGAGGGGGACGGGTCACGCGGAGCGCTGCCCGGTGACCGATGCCCGGCGGCCGTGGGGAACGGCCGCCGTTGTCCACGGGGCGGTCCGTCGAGGGACAACTGTCTTTGTGGTTCCCGCACTTCGCCCCCTCCACGCTCGTACGTGTGACCGGCACCCCGCGCCGGTCCGCACGCGCTGCCCCCACGCCGGGCCGTCGACCGACGGGCCGGCCCCTCGGGCGGGAGAAGAAGGCCGAAGAAAGTACAGCACCGCGGGCAGGCTCCGACACAGGCGGAAGTACCAGTCCCGAAGAAAGGTGCGGGGACCATCGTCCTATAGTCACCGGACCCCACGAACCGTCACATTGGAGACCACGGCGAGAAAACGCGCGAAGGTCATGACGGGAGTGATCGTGTCCGCCCAGATAGCAATTGATCCCGGCCGCTTCAGCCAGTTCGGTGAAGCCACCGGAAGCACCTTCTGTCTGATCACGAATTCCGAGCTGGTCGATCGGATCGAAGTCGTCCAGACGGCACCGTACCGGGAATTCCTCACCATCACGCTGGACGCCGGCGACCGGTTCGAGGAAATCCTCGAGAAGAGGATCCCGGAACCCGCGCACGTACTCGTGGTCTCGCCCCACAGGTTCTTCGAATCACCGGACCCCGATCTCGTCGGGCAGCGGAAGATCATGGGAATGGCGTGCAATTCGACGCCGACCGGTCTCGACGAGATCCGGCACTTCCTCGGTGTGATGGAACGGACCTCGGCGGCCGAGCAGGCGGCGTTCTGCGACACCTTCTTCGAACTCGCCGAGGACTCCGAACAGCTCGTGTACGCCGACCCCGTGCACGGCACCCGCGCCACCCTCGACCATCTGCGCGAGGGCCTGGTGTGGAACCAGCAGGCGGGACCGCTGGACTGGGGCGACCAGCAGATCGTCCCCTCCGGCGAGATCAGCGTGCTGCCCGTCGAGATCAGGGAGTTCGACGAGGCGCTGAAGCTGCCCCTGGAGGGCGAGATCACGCTGCGCGGCTACCCGATCCTGCACAACGGCACCCCCTCCTTCTCCCGGACCGACCAGGCCCGCATCCACGCACAGCTCTGGGCGATGCACGACAACGCGATCAAGGCCACCGTCGAGGACGGCAGGATCACGCGCCTTCAGGCACTGGACGCGGGAGCGGCGCCGGCCGTCGCGATGCTGGAGCAGATGTTCGCCGTGGACTCCCGGTACCGGATCGTCTGGGAGATCGGCCACGCGCTCAACACCTCGCACGACATCCTGCCCGGCAACCACGCCATGAACGAGGTGTACGGCGGTACCGAGGGATGTCTGCACTTCGGCCTCGGACTCACTCCGTACACCCAGTACCACCTGGACATCATCTCTCCCGACACCCGCGTGCTGACCAGCAATGGAGTCGCGGTGATCGGCCACCCGGACCACCCCACCGTGGAAAGGGTCGTGCCCCTCGCATAGCGGGTCACGACCACCCGGCCGGGGTGAACGCAAGGAAATCAACCCAACAGGAGGTGACTCCCCATGAAGAAGATCAAGGTGCAGAAGAACCGCAACTACCTGGGCACGCTCCTGGGCTGAGTACCGACCCGCGGCGGGGCAGTGAGCGTGCCCCGTCGCGGGGTTCCCCTTTTCCTCTCGTGAGGTTCCCGTATTTCTCTTCCAGGGAGTTCTCCGTGCCATCGCTTGACATCACGACGGGCGACTTCGACCAGTTCGGCCGGCCGGCCGGGACATTCTGTCTGATCACGAGCGAACAGCATGGCGACCTCGTTTCCCTGCGTTCCGGCGACGGATATTCCCGCGTGCTCCCGCTGACGCTTCCTCCCGGCATCCGCCTGGGCGAGCTGATCGAGCGGAGCGTCCCCGCGGACGCGCACGTGCTGGCGGTCTGCCCCGGGCGGTTCCTCGACTCGCCGACCGAGCGGGAGCTGGGCGGCCGCAAGCTCGCCGTGCTGCCGGCCGGATCCACGCCGCTGACCGACGAACACGTCCGCTACTTCCTGCGCACCGCCGCCCGCACCGACGTCGCCCGGCACGCCCAGGTGGCCGAGGAGTTCTTCGACCTGGTGGGCGACAGCGACCGGCTGACGATCGTCGACGACGTCTCCGGCACCGAGGCCGAGTTCGACCACACGGCCGGCGACTGCGTCTGGAACCAGCAGGCCGGCGTTCTGGAGGAGGGCGACCAGCAGATCTTCCCCTCGGGCAAACTGAGCGTCACCGCCGCCGAGATCACCACCTTTGCACCGGAGGCCCGGCTCCTCGGCCTCGACGGGGAACTGACCCTGCGCGGCTGGCCGATCGTCCACCGCCACCAGGACCCGGCCGACGGCGCCGACCAGCGGAGGCTGTTCGAAGCGCTCGCGCCGCTCGTCTCCAACGCCGTGACGCTGCGCGTCGCCGCCGGAAGCATCGAGAGCGTCACCCCGCAGACGCCGGGGGCGACGTCGGCCGCCGTGGAGCTGGAGAAGCTGCTCACCGACGATCCGCGCTACCGCGTCATCTGGGAACTCGGCTTCGGGATCAACACCACCACGGAGATCATCCCGGCGAACTGCGGCCCGAACGAGGTGTACGGCGCCACCGGCGGTGTCGTGAACCTCGGACTGGGGATCACGCCGGCCACGCGCTTCGCCCTGGCCTTCCTCTGCCCCCGCAGCTCACTGGTGACATCGGACGGCACCGCCGTCCTCGGCGCCCGCAAGGCGGTACGCCGCGGCCGGATGCAGCGCGTCTCCAGCGCGAGCTGCGGCTGCCACTGACCCCGACTGCCACTGACCCCAAGGAGGGAAGCACGCCATGACGATCAACTCCGAACTGCGCAAGAAGGTCGACGCGGTCCTCGACACCTTCATCAAGGACTTCTACGAGACCGTCCCCTACGCCCAGCACCAGAAGAACGCCTCCGAGCTGAACCTCGACTACTACAAGCGGCACAACATCGAGACGATCCTCAGGCTGCGCCGCAAGCGGACCGTCGACGCGCTGGCCATCAAGTACTTCACCAAGGTGGACCCCGTGCAGGCCAAGGCGTGGGCGCACTACACCGACGACGAGATGCTGCACGACCGGCTGTTCGCCGCCGACCTCGCCAAGGTCGGGGTCACCAAGGACCAGATCTACTCCACGGAACCCCTGCTCTCCACCAAACTCCTCACCGGATACCTCCAGTTCGGCATGGAGTTCGAGGACAGCCCGATGGCGCTGATCACCAGCGTGTACTTCGTCGAGTACGTCACCACGCGCACCCAGCCCGACTGGCTGGACAATCTGGGCGACGTCCTCGGCGAGGAGAACGTCAAGGGCGCCCGCGCCCACGTCAACACCGACCTCGACGACGACCACGACGACTTCGTGTGGCGCGTGCTGTCCACGCTGGTCCACTCCGAGGACGACGAGCGCAAGGTCGTCGAGCACCTCCACAACGTCTACTGGCTGTGGAAGCTCTACTTCGTGGAACTGCACCAGCTCACCGTGCTGGGCAAGAGCGACGCCCAGATCCCGCTGCCCACCGCCTCCGAGGTCTGAGCGGGGCAGCGGTGGCCGACGACGACCGAGCCACACGGCCCGGCGGGCGGTCCGGGGTCGAGGTACTGGCCCTGCCGCCCGGCCGGGAGCTGCCGAGCGGGACCGAGAAATGGATCGTGGACGGTCTGGTCCTCGCCATGCCGGGACTCCACACCCGGCAGCTCTTCACCCTCCGCCGCGAGATGCTCACCGACGCCGAGTACGTCGTCGTCGGGGTGGACCGCGAACGCGACCGGGTCGTCTCGCTGCTCACCTCCCGCTGGGCCGAGATCCCGTCGGGGCGGCCCTGCCTCCACATCATGATCCAGTTCGTGGGGGACGCGTACCGGGGCGCCACGGTCTTCAAGGAGAGCTGGGCGCTGCACTTCGCCCGGCTGCTCGCCGACGGCCGCCCGTTCCCCGAGGTGATCGCCCTCAAGACGTACAACCCCGTGGCGTACTGCGCGATGGCGGCGTTCAGCGGCCATCCGGACATCGGCATGTACCCGGACCTCGCGGGCAAGGACGACAGCCAGGAGGCCCTCGCGGCCGAGGTGGCCGCGGCGCTCGCCCCCCGGGCCGCGTTCGACCCGGCGCGCGGGGTCATCCCGGGCATCGGCCGTCCGCTCGACCTCTACCGGGAACGGCCGCTGAGTCATGTGCCCGAGGCCAACCGGCACTTCGCCGAGCACACGGAGCCGGGGGACCGGGTGCTGTGCCTGCTGAACGTGCCCACGCGGGCCGGGGCGCACGCGATCCTCACGGCCCTCGGGGTGCCGTTGCCCTCCGGGCGGAGCTGAGACCAGGCAGTCGGGCAGTCAGGCCCTCCAGGAACGCGAGGCAGCGATGGCGGACACATCGGACACATTTCCCCCCGACTACTCCCGGGCCCGCGCCGCCTTCCTGGGCGCCGCGGAGGAGGCGGACGCGCGCCTGAGGACCTTCACCCTGCCGGGGCACCTCGGGCCCGACGGCGGCGAACTCTGCGTGGACACCGCTTACCTGGGGCCGCCCGACCCGGCGAAGCTCCTGGTCACGGTCTCCGGGACGCATGGCATCGAGGGCTTCTGCGGTTCGGCCTGCCAGACCGGCATCCTGCTGCGGGAAGGCGCCGCGAAAGCCGCCGCCGGCCCCGACACCGGCGTCCTGCTGGTCCACTCCCTCAACCCCTACGGCTTCGCGTATCTGCGGCGTGTCAACGAGGACAACGTCGACCTCAACCGGAACTTCGTCGACCACGCCGCCCCGCCGCACAACGACGCCTACGACGCCGTGCACCCCACCCTGGTGCCGGCGGACGCCGCCGCGTTCGTGCCCGGCGACCTGGTCGCGGAGCTCACCGCGCTCCGCGGCCGGCTCGGCGCGCAGCACCTCCAGGAGGCCGTGACCCGGGGCCAGTACCGCCACCCCGACGGGCTGTTCTACGGCGGACGTGCCGCGGTCTGGTCCCGGCGGGTGTTCGCGACGGTGGTCGCCGAGCAGATCGCCGGCGCCGGCCACGTCGGCTACATCGACCTGCACACCGGGCTCGGCGACCGCGGGGCCGGCGAGCCCATCTTCCGCGGCGGCCGGGACGCGGACGCCCACCAGCGGGCCCGCCGCTGGTACGGCGACGCGCTCACCGCATCCGAGGAGGGCACGTCCTCCTCCACGCCGATCGTCGGCAATACGGCGACCGCGGTGGCGGACGGCCTCGGCCCGGGCGGCCGGCTGACCGCGATCACCCTGGAGTTCGGCACCCAGCCGGGCCCCGAGGTGCTGGTGGCGCTGTGCGCCGACGCCTGGCTCCACCGGAACCGTCCGCCGGCCGACGCGGTCCGCTCCGGGCTCAAGCGGCTGATCCGCGACGCCTTCTGCCCCGCGGAGGACGCCCGTTGGCGCGAGCGGGTTCTCCAGCGGGCGCGCGAGGTCTTCGACCAGGCCCTCAGCGGCCTCGCCGACGCCAAGCCGGGGGAGCCCGGCTGACCGGCCCGCGACCTCGCCCCTCGGCACTCTCCTGGAAGGAGCGGGCTTCATCGCCACCCCGCGCGGACTCCGCCTTCGCGCCTGACCGGCCGC
>NZ_JBSFZS010000162.1:0-13143 GCF_053600395.1 Streptomyces sp. NPDC005070
GGGCCGTGCCGGTGCATCAGCCCGTCGCCGTTGGGTGAGGCGTGGGCGTCGGTGGCGACGGGCATCGATGTACCGGCACGGCCCCTCGCGTCCATTCCCGGCTGCGGGTGCGTCGTGGTCTGTCCAGATTTCAGCCCCGACGCGGGAGGATTCAGCCCCTCCGGCGTTTGAGGAGCGGGGTCCGGGGCCGGAGTCCCGGGTACGGGTCGGGTAGGGGCGGAGGGGGCGAAGGAACGCCGTTGCGAGGGGGGCGTGGGAGACCGTGACCGTGGCTCCCGGCCCGCCGGGGCAGAGCGGCACCCCGCCCCGGCGGGCAAAAATCCCCGGAAGACCCCGGGGCTGTACAAGCCGCTACGCGCGTAGATATGCTCGTCTGGTGACCATGCCCACCTCTGCACCTGCACACGCACTCGGCGACGTGACGGCGTCCGACAGCACGCTGCGCCGCTTCCTCCACGGGCTGCCCGGCGTCGACACGGTCGGCCTGGAGGCGCGCGCCGCCTCGCTCGGCACCCGTTCCATCAAGACCACCGCGAAGGCGTACGCCATCGACCTCGCCATCTCGATGGTCGACCTGACGACGCTGGAAGGCGCGGACACCCCGGGCAAGGTCCGGGCACTCGGCGCCAAGGCGGTCCTCCCGGACCCGACCGACCGCACGGCGCCCACCACGGCGGCGGTCTGTGTCTATCCCGACATGGTGGCCGTCGCGAAGGAGGCCGTCGCCGGCTCCGGGGTGAAGGTCGCCTCGGTCGCGACCGCGTTCCCGGCCGGCCGCGCCGCGCTCGACGTGAAGCTGGCCGACGTCCGTGACGCCGTCGCCGCGGGCGCCGACGAGATCGACATGGTCATCGACCGCGGGGCGTTCCTCGCGGGCAGATACTTGAAGGTGTACGACGAGATCGTCGCCGTGAAGGAGGCCTCGGGCGCCGCCCGCCTGAAGGTCATCTTCGAGACCGGCGAGCTGTCGACGTACGACAACATCCGGCGGGCGAGCTGGCTCGGCATGCTGGCCGGGGCCGACTTCATCAAGACGTCCACCGGCAAGGTGGCCGTGAACGCGACACCCGCGAACACGCTGCTGATGCTGGAGGCCGTCCGCGACTTCCGCGCCCAGACGGGCGTGCAGGTCGGTGTGAAGCCGGCCGGCGGCATCCGTACCACCAAGGACGCCGTCAAGTTCCTGGTCCTGGTGAACGAGACCGCGGGCGAGGACTGGCTGGACAACCACTGGTTCCGCTTCGGCGCGTCCTCGCTCCTGAACGACCTGCTGATGCAGCGCCAGAAGCTGGCCACCGGCCGCTACTCCGGCCCCGACTACGTGACGGTGGACTGATCCATCATGGCTTCCGCATTCGAATACGCACCGGCGCCCGAGTCCCGCTCCGTCGTCGACATCGCCCCCTCCTACGGCCTGTTCATCGACGGTGAGTTCACCGAGGCCGCCGAGGGCAAGGTCTTCAAGACCGTCTCCCCCTCCACCGAAGAGGTCCTCTCCGAGATCGCCCAGGCGGGCGAGGCGGACGTCGACCGCGCGGTGAAGGCGGCCCGCAAGGCGTTCGTGAAGTGGTCCGCGCTGCCGGGCTCCGAGCGCGCCAAGTACCTGTTCCGCATCGCGCGGATCATCCAGGAGCGCAGCCGCGAGCTGGCCGTCCTGGAGACGCTGGACAACGGCAAGCCGATCAAGGAGACCCGGGACGCCGACCTCCCCCTGGTCGCCGCGCACTTCTTCTACTACGCGGGCTGGGCCGACAAGCTCGACCACGCCGGCTTCGGCGCGAACCCGCGCCCGCTGGGCGTCGCGGGCCAGGTCATCCCCTGGAACTTCCCTCTGCTGATGCTGGCGTGGAAGATCGCCCCGGCTCTCGCGACCGGCAACACGGTCGTCCTCAAGCCCGCGGAGACCACGCCCCTGACGGCGCTGTTCTTCGCGGACATCTGCCGCCAGGCCGGTCTGCCCAAGGGTGTCGTCAACATCCTTCCCGGTTACGGCGACGCGGGCGCGGCCCTGGTCGCGCACCCGGACGTGGACAAGGTGGCCTTCACCGGCTCCACCGCCGTCGGCAAGGCGATCGCCCGCCAGATCGCGGGCTCGCACAAGAAGGTCACCCTCGAACTGGGCGGCAAGGGCGCCAACATCGTCTTCGACGACGCCCCGATCGACCAGGCCGTCGAGGGCATCGTCAGCGGCATCTTCTTCAACCAGGGCCAGGTCTGCTGCGCGGGTTCCCGGCTGCTGGTCCAGGAGTCGATCCACGAGGAGCTGCTCGACTCGCTCAAGCGCCGTCTGTCGACGCTGCGTCTGGGCGACCCGCTGGACAAGAACACGGACATCGGCGCGATCAACTCCGAGGAGCAGCTCTCGCGCATCACCTCGCTCGTCGAGCAGGGCGAGGCCGAGGGTGCCGAGCGCTGGTCCCCGGCCTGTGAGCTGCCCTCCTCCGGCTACTGGTTCGCCCCGACGCTGTTCACGAACGTCACCCAGGCGCACACCATCGCCCGTGACGAGATCTTCGGCCCGGTGCTGTCGGTCCTGACGTTCCGCACCCCGGACGAGGCGGTCGCCAAGGCCAACAACTCCCCGTACGGCCTCTCGGCGGGCATCTGGACCGAGAAGGGCTCCCGGATCCTCGCCGTGGCGAACAAGCTCCGCGCGGGCGTCGTCTGGTCCAACACGTTCAACAAGTTCGACCCGACCTCGCCGTTCGGCGGCTACAAGGAGTCGGGCTTCGGCCGCGAGGGCGGCCGTCACGGCCTGGAGGCGTACCTCGCCCCGTCTAGCCCGGAGGGCGAGCGATAAATGAGTGCAGCCGAGAAGTCCGAGCAGCAGCGTCTGAGCATCTTCAAGACCTACAAGCTGTACGTGGGCGGCAAGTTCCCGCGTTCCGAGAGCGGCCGGGTGTACGAGGTGAGCGACTCCAAGGGCAAGTGGCTGGCGAACGCTCCGCAGTCGAGCCGCAAGGACGCCCGTGACGCGGTCGTCGCGGCGCGCAAGGCGTTCGGCGGCTGGGCCGGAGCGACGGCGTACAACCGCGGGCAGGTCCTGTACCGCGTCGCCGAGATGCTGGAGGGCCGCAAGGAGCAGTTCGTCCGTGAGGTGGCCGACGCGGAGGGTCTGTCGAAGGCGAAGGCGGCGGCCGTCGTCGACGCGGCGATCGACCGCTGGGTCTGGTACGCGGGCTGGACCGACAAGATCGCCCAGGTCGTGGGCGGCGGCAACCCGGTCGCGGGCCCGTTCTTCAACCTGTCCTCCCCGGAGCCGACCGGTGTCGTCACCGTGCTCGCCCCGCAGGAGTCGTCGTTCCTCGGCCTGGTGTCGGTGATCGCCCCGGTGATCGCCACCGGCAACACGGTGATCGTGATCGCCAGCGAGAAGTCCCCGCTCCCGGCGCTGTCGCTGGGCGAGGTGCTGGCCACCTCCGACGTGCCCGGCGGTGTCGTGAACATCCTGTCCGGCCGGACCGCGGAGATCGCGGCCCCGCTGGCCGCGCACCAGGACGTCAACGCGATCGACCTGGCCGGCGCGGACGAGGTGCTGGCGAAGGAGCTGGAGATCGCGGCCGCGGACAACCTGAAGCGCGTTGTTCGTCCACAGGCTGTGGATTACGCGCGGACTCCCGGGACCGAGCGCCTGACGGCCTTCCTGGAGACGAAGACCGTCTGGCACCCGACGGGCTCCCTGGGCGCCTCGGGCTCGTCCTACTGAGCCCGAGCCCGCCGAGGCGGGCACGCTGAGACGTCGGGGCCCCGATCCGTGTCCCCGGGGCCCCGCGACACGAGAGAGCCGCGCTTCCCCTCCGTCCAGGGGAGCGCGGCTCTCTCATGCCCAGGGGCCGTCGTCGGCCCGTGCGGGAGATGTCAGTGGAGGAGTCCGGTCGCCTGGCCGACCACGGGCGTGCCGCCGATCGACTGCGCCTGCGCCACCGGCCCGGTGAGCGCCTTGGAGGTCAGCGGCTTGAAGTCCGCGACCTGGGTGCCCACGCCGTTGTCGAGCGGGTCCACACCGGTGCCGGCCAGCGGGTTGGGCTTGAGACCCTCGACGGGACCCGTGACATACCCCACGGTCCCGGTCAGCGCCTGGAGTCCCGCCTGCGGGTTGAGGTTGCCGAGCGAAGCGGGCCGGGTGTGTGCCGCGTCCACGGCGGGGGCCGTCTCCGCGAAGGCCGGGGTGGCCGCGGCCGCACCGGCGGCAACCACGCCGACCGTCGCGGCGATCCGCGCGGTCGTACGGGCCAGGGTGTTCCGCTGGGCTGCGTGTCGCGCCATCAGGTTTGTCCTCTTCGGCTAGCGGTGATGGAAGAACGGGGAGAAGGAAACGCGGAGTGCGATGTCCGCGACACGCAGAGTAGTTGACCTGGATCACGGCCGGGCGGTCCCCGCGATGGATTCGCCCCTGCGGGGCAACAGGCATATCAGCGCCACTCGTCACATCCGCCCGACATCCGTCCACACGTACGGCAAAGCCGGGGATAATGGCCGGGAGCCGTGCCGACGCGCGGCGCCGCCGGACCCGTCAGAGAAGGTACAGACCATTGGGTTCCCCCCTCCCGATACCCGCCCGCGTGGTGCTGCTCTGCGGCCCCTCCGGCTCCGGGAAGTCCCTTCTCTCCGCAGCCTCCGGGCTCCCCGTGCTCCGCCTCGACGACTTCTACAAAGAGGCCACGGACCCGACGCTGCCCCAGGTCGAGGGCAGCGAGGACATCGACTGGGACCACCCGCAGTCGTGGGACGCCGACACCGCCCTCGCCGCGATCGAGGAACTGTGCCGTACGGGACGTACGACCATCCCCGTCTACGACATCTCCCTGAGTGCCCGCACCGGGACCGAGGCCCTGGGCATCGACGGGGCACCGCTGTTCATCGCGGAGGGGATCTTCGCCGCCGAGATCGTCGGGCGCTGCCGCGAACTCGGCGTCCTCGCCGACGCGTTGTGCCTGTCCCGGGGCGCGGTCACCACGTTCCGGCGCCGATTCGTGCGGGATCTGAAGGAGGGCCGCAAGTCGGTGCCCTTCCTGCTGCGGCGCGGCTGGCGACTGATGCGCTCCGAGCGTTCCATCGTGGCGCGCCAGGCCGCCCTGGGCGCCCACCCCTGCGACCGGGACGAGGCACTCGGCCGGCTGAAGGCCGCGTCGGCCCCCTCGGCCGCACCGCGGGCGTCCGCCCCCACGGCGACCGCGTAACCGCCGGCTCGCCGAATAACCGAAGAAGGCCCAAACGAAAGAAGGTCCAAGCGGACCCCCGACCGCCTGGACCTTCTTCCGTTTCCCCCGTGGTCCCCCGTGACACGGTCGATTCCCCGTGACCCGTTTCCCCGTGACCCCGTTCGGCGTCGGCTCCCCCCGGAACCGACTCCCCGTCACCGGCTCCCCCCGGAGCCGGCCCCCGTGCTGTTACCGCTCCCCCGTGACCCTCAGGCGACAAGCTCCCCGAAGGACTCCTCCTCGTCACGGCCGAAGCTGAGGACCTCGTCCTCGCGCATCCGGCGGAGCGAGCGCCAGATGCTGGACTTCACCGTGCCGACACTGATGCCGAGGATCTCCGCGATCTCCGGGTCCGTGCGGCCCTCGTAGTACCGCAGGACCAGCATGGTGCGCTGGAGTTCGGGCAGCCGGGCCAGCGCCTGCCACAGGACCGCGCGCAGTTCGGTGCCGCGCATCGCGTCCGTGTCACCGGGCGTCTCCGGCAGTTCCTCGGTCGGGTACTCGTTCAGCTTGCGGCGGCGCCACGCGCTGATGTGCAGGTTCGTCATGGTGCGGCGGAGGTAGCCCCCGACCGCGGCCTTGTCGGTGATCCGGTCCCAGGCCCGGTACGTCGAGAACAGCGCGCTCTGCAGCAGGTCCTCGGCCTCGAAGCGGTCACCGGTCAGGTGGTAGGCGGTTGCGTACAGGGAGGCGCGGCGCTCCTGGACGTAGGCGGTGAAGGCCGCTTCGGCCTCCACACTCCCCGCCCCGGAACGACGCTCCCCCGAGCCCTCCCCGTACGTGGCTCCCCCGTGAGCCTTCCCCCCCGTCGTGCCCACGGCGGCAGGCGCCGTGGTGTTCTCCCCCGTGAAACCGTCAACCACCGTCATGTACGCGGTGTGCTGACGCCCGGCACCGCGAGCGCACCCCCGTCCGCTCACGACCCCGGACTTCTCCGTGGCCCGGGTGACGTCGTGGAGCCGCGTGACAACTGCGCTAGTGCTGGTGCTGTGCAGCGTGTTCATCTCGCGCCCCCCGTCGTGGAGTCCCGGATCTTCGGTTCGTTCCGTCGTGCGTCCTGCCTTGTGTCGAAAAGCTTGCCGGGCCCACTTCATGGCCGTGTCCGCCGACTGTCACAGACCTGTCACAGGGCCCGCTCCCAGGTGCGGCACAGCGCGATCACAGAGGAGAGCGGTACGACTACGCAGATGACCACTTGGGCCCCGGCGACCGCCCGCGAGACCCCTCGTTGGGGCAGGGAGTCGAGTGGGAGCGCTCCAACAGTCGATACACACGCATGACATGGGCCAGAATGACGTTCGTGCCTTCCCTGTTGCTGATCGAGGACGACGACGCCATCCGGACGGCCCTGGAGCTCTCTTTGACGCGCCAGGGACACCGGGTGGCCACCGCTGCCACCGGCGAGGACGGTCTGAAGCTGCTGCGCGAGCAGCGCCCGGATCTGATCGTGCTGGATGTGATGCTGCCCGGCATCGACGGATTCGAGGTGTGCCGGCGCATCCGGCGCACCGACCAGCTTCCGATCATCCTGCTGACCGCGCGCAGTGACGACATCGACGTCGTGGTCGGACTGGAGTCCGGCGCCGACGACTACGTCGTCAAGCCGGTGCAGGGCCGGGTGCTCGACGCCCGGATCCGTGCCGTGCTGCGCCGCGGCGAGCGGGAGGCGAACGACTCCGCGTCGTTCGGCTCGCTGGTCATCGACCGTGCCGCGATGACGGTCACCAAGAACGGTGAGGATCTGCAACTGACGCCCACCGAGCTGCGGTTGCTCCTGGAGCTGAGCCGCAGGCCCGGACAGGCCCTGTCCCGGCAGCAGTTGCTGCGCCTGGTGTGGGAGCACGACTATCTGGGCGACTCGCGTCTGGTCGATGCCTGTGTGCAGCGGCTGCGCGCGAAGGTGGAGGACGTGCCGTCCTCGCCCACCCTGATCCGTACCGTGCGCGGCGTCGGCTATCGGCTGGACAATCCTCAGTGACCAAACCGCAGGACAAGCTCCGCGGCTGGGCCGCGGCGCGCAAGGCGTTGCTGTCCGGTCTGCGCTTCACCAGTCTGCGGCTGCGGCTGGTCGTGGTGTTCGGACTCGTCGCGCTCACCGCCGCGGTGTCCGCTTCGGGCATCGCGTACTGGCTCAACCGCGAGGCCGTGCTGACACGTACCCAGGACGCGGTGCTGCGTGACTTCCAGCAGGAGATGCGCAACCACGCGAGCATGCTGCCCGTGCACCCGGCGCAGGACGAACTCCAGCGCACGGCCGGGCAGATGGCGAACAGCAGTCAGCGTTTCAGTGTGCTGCTGACCGCCGAGGCCGCCGACGGCAAGATGATCACCGGCAACTCCGAGCTGGACACGTTCACCCTGGAGGACGTACCGAAGTCCCTCCAGACGGCGGTGAACAAGCAGCAGCCGCTGACCTCGACCAACACGTCCGCGTACCACCTGTACTGGCAGCGGATCACCGAGCACGACAAGTCGTACCTCGTGGGCGGGGCCCGCGTGATCGACGGCAGCACGACCGGCTACATGCTCAAGTCCCTCGAGCCGGAGGCCAAGGACCTCAACTCCCTGGCCTGGTCGCTGGGGATCGCGACGGGGCTCGCGCTGATCGGCTCGGCGCTGCTCGCCCAGGCCGCCGCGACCACGGTCCTCAAGCCGGTGCACCGGCTGGGCATCGCGGCCCGCCGGCTCGGCGAGGGCAAGCTGGACACCCGGCTGCGGGTCTCCGGCACCGACGAACTCGCCGATCTGTCCCGGACGTTCAACCGGACGGCGGAGTCGCTGGAGAAGCGGGTCGCGGACATGAGCGCGCGGGACGAGGCGTCCCGCCGGTTCGTCGCCGACATGTCGCACGAACTGCGGACACCGCTCACCGCGATCACCGCCGTCACCGAGATCCTCGAAGAGGAACTGGACGCGGAGACCGGCAGTGTCGACCCGATGATCGAGCCGGCCGTACGGCTGGTCGTCAGCGAGACCCGGCGTCTGGGCGACCTCGTCGAGAACCTGATGGAGGTGACCCGCTTCGACGCGGGCACCGCCCGGCTCATCCTCGACGACGTGGACATCGCCGACCAGATCACCGCCTGCATCGACGCGCGCGCCTGGCTGGACGCCGTCGAGCTGGACGCCGAACGCGGCAGGATGGCGCGGCTCGACCCGCGCCGCCTCGACGTGATCCTGGCGAACCTGATCGGCAACGCGCTCAAGCACGGTGGTTCACCGGTGCGGGTGTCGGTGCGCGTGGAGGGCGAGGAACTGGTCATCGAGGTGCAGGACCACGGTCCCGGCATTCCCGAGGACGTCCTGCCGCATGTCTTCGACCGGTTCTACAAGGCCAGCGCGTCCCGCCCGCGCTCCGAGGGCAGTGGCCTCGGCCTCTCCATCGCCCTGGAGAACGCGCACATCCACGGCGGCGAGATCACCGCGGCGAACGCGCCCGAGGGCGGGGCGGTCTTCACGTTGCGCCTCCCCCGGGACCCGTCGGAACTGGACGCCGACCACCCGCGGGGCCGGGACGCCTCCGCGCACGGGAACGGCACGGAAGGCCCCACCGGATGACCCCCGCACACCCCACCGGCCCACGGACCCGCACCGCCTCCCGGGGGCGGGTGCTGCCCTGGCTGGCCGTTCCGCTGCTCGGCGTGCTGCTCGCGGGGTGCGGTATCCGTCCCACCCAGGTGCCCACCGACTTCGGTCCGGCGCCCTCCCGGGTGCCCTGCGCCCTCTCCGGCCCGGACATCACCACCCAGTCCTCGCACGGCGTGCCGGTCCAGGTCTTCCTGCTGTGCTCGGAACAACTGGTCACGGTCGACCGGTCGGTGCGCATCGCGGACGGTACGGCGGAGTCGGCGCGCCGGGTCCTGGTGGCCCAGGCGCTGCTGGACGAGCTCGCGGAGGCGCCCTCGACGCCCGAGGAGCAGGCCGGGTACACGACGGACGTACGCGGCGGCATGACGGTCGGCGGCCCCCACGACGGGGATCCCGAGGACACGCTGCGGCTGAGCACCCCGCCGCAGAACCTCACCAGGACGGCCCTCGCCCAGATCGTCTGCACCTTCTCGGACTCGGCCGCCGCGCGGGACGACGGCAGTGTCGTCCTGGGCGGTCCCGCCCCCTCGGGCCTGCGCAGCTACGAGTGCACCCCGGAGATGCGCGCCGCCCCGGGCGACACGGCCCCGACGTCGACGACTGTCCGGGGTTCGTAACGCTACGGGGCCGAAACCCATCGCAGCGGAACCGATCGTGCCGGACCCCGCGTCTTGGGGGGCGTGCAGCGTCATGGTTCAGAGGACGGCAGCGCCGTCACCCGCGTCCGTGTGGCAGGAGGTGTCCTCCTCGTCGCACACCTGGCGCTCGTCGCCTGGATCACGCTGCGGCCGCTGGACGTCCCCTGGGTGAGCGCCGCCAACCTGCGGCCCTTCGCGGGTATCAGAGCCGACCTCGCACTGGGCCCCGAGATGGCCGCCCGGCGTCTCGCCGCGGGCCTCGGCCTGCTCGCCCCGCTGGGCGTGCTGCTCCCGATGGCGGGGGGCAGGCTCGCCGTCTCCCCTCTCGGCTCGCTCCTGCGGACGACCGCCGCCGGCGTGCTGCTGTCGCTGGGCATAGAACTGCTCCAGACCGGGGTGCCGGGCCAGGTCGTGGACATCGACTCGATCATTCTGAACACCGTCGGCGTGGCGCTCGCGCATGTCGCGGTCGTACCAGCCCTCAGGGCCCGGTTCCGCCGCAGGGCCGAGACGCGGCGCCGCGCGGCCGTCCTCCGGGAGGACCTGGCTCAGGGTCGGACCCCGACGATTGCCAGGGTCGGGATCGCTCCCTGGAGCGAGGTGTCGCGCACGTCGTCCTCGTAGCGTTGAAGGCATCGGTGAAGGCACCGATGAGAACAACGAAGCCGGCCCCGCCGGCACTCGACGACGGTTCGCGAAGGAGCCACCATGACCGCCCTTGCCCGCCCCACGAACGGCCGCATGATCGGCGGAGTCTGTGCTGCGCTGGCACGGCGCTTCGGCACCTCGGCGACGACGATGCGCGTCGTCTTCGTCCTGTCCTGCCTGCTCCCCGGCCCGCAGTTCCTGCTCTACATAGCGCTGTGGATCCTCTTCCCGTCCGAGGACAAGGTCTCCCGCAACGCCTGGTGACCCGGGCGGGCACCCGGTGGCGGCCCGCGGACTCACGGCGAACGCCGGTGGGGCACACCCGAGAAGGGTGTGCCCCACCGGCGTTCGTGCGGCCGGAATCGGCACGGCCGCGACGCGCGCGGCGCGTCCGCGAACGGACGGAAGGCCCCGGGCTCGGACAGGCGAGGGCCTGCGTCCGGCCGCGAACGTCAGCCCAGCGGAATGCCGTTGACCGGCAGGCCGTGCGTGGGCAGCCCCTGCAGCGGCAGCCCCCCGAGCAGCCCGGCCACGGGCGCGGCCGGCCCGTTGGCGAGCAGCCGCGTGGCGGCGGGCTGCGCGGCGACCGCACCCGTGCCGAGGGCGCTCTGGCCCTGGGCGAGCGCCTGACCGGCACCGGGCAGCGCCGAGGCGACGTTCTCGGAGGGCAGCGTCTTGGTGACGCTGTCCAGTGCCGACGAGGCCTCCGGCACGGCCGGGGCGGCGTTCGCGGCGCCCGCGCCGACAGCGGCGAAAGCGGCGCCGAGAGCGGCGACACCGAGGGTCTTGGCAGCAGACTGCTTCATCAGGGATGCGTCCTTGGGATGGGTGAGACGGTAAGTGAGCGGTCCAGAACCGTAAACACGCGATCCGGCTCGCCGCAAACGTCGAAAAGCGGCCCAGTCATGGAGGAGAAGTGAAGACCCGGCCGCTTTCCGTTCGCCTCGGTCAGGCCTGCTCTCCCGAAGAACCGCTGGTGGAGGCCGTCTGCTGGAACAGCCATTCGGACTTCAATTCTGCATATCCGGGCTTGATCACGTCATTGATCATGGCCAGCCGTTCATCGAAAGGAATGAATGCTGACTTCATAGCATTGACCGAGAACCACTGCATGTCGTCGAGCGAGTAACCGAACGCCTCGACAAGGTGCTCGAATTCCCGGCTCATGCTCGTACCCGACATCAGACGGTTGTCGGTATTGACGGTGGCACGGAAATGCAGACGCCGCAGCAGCCCGATGGGGTGGGCCGCGTACGAGTCGGCGGCGCCGGTCTGGAGGTTGGAGCTGGGGCACAGCTCCAGCGGGATGCGCTTGTCGCGGACGTACGAGGCGAGCCGGCCGAGCTCCACCGAGCCGTCCTCGCGCACCTGGATGTCGTCGATGATGCGGACGCCGTGCCCGAGCCGGTCGGCGCCGCACCACTGGAGCGCCTGCCAGATGGACGGCAGGCCGAACGCCTCGCCGGCGTGGATCGTGAAGTGGTTGTTCTCGCGCTTGAGGTACTCGAAGGCGTCGAGGTGCCGGGTGGGCGGGAACCCGGCCTCGGCGCCCGCGATGTCGAAGCCGACGACGCCCGAGTCGCGGTAGCGGTTGGCGAGTTCGGCGATCTCCAGGGCGCGGGCCGCGTGCCGCATCGCGGTCAGCAGGGCACCGATCCGGATGCGGTGGCCGTTCTCCCGGGCCAGCCGTTCCCCTTCCCGGAAGCCCTCGTTGACCGCCTCGACGACCTCTTCGAGGCTGAGCCCGCCCTCCAGGTGCTGCTCGGGCGCGTACCGCACCTCGGCGTAGACGACGCCGTCCTCGGCGAGGTCCTCGGCGCACTCGGCGGCGACCCGCACCAGGGCCTCGCGGGTCTGCATGACGGCGCAGGTGTGGGCGAAGGTCTCCAGGTACCGCTCCAGCGAACCGGAGTCGGCGGCCTCGCGGAACCAGAGCCCGAGCTTGCCGGGATCGGTCTCGGGGAGGTTCGAATAGCCCGTCTCACGGGCGAGTTCGACGATCGTGCCGGGGCGCAGGCCCCCGTCGAGGTGATCGTGCAGCAGGACCTTGGGCGCCCGGCGGATCTGCTCCGAGCTCGGGGTGTTCCGGATCTGGCTCGTCATTTTCGCACTGTAGCCCCTACGCGCGTAGATCTCCTGTTGTGCGCATCCGTCGATATGTAACGGTGACCGTGCGGACGGGTGGCGTACACCCTTGCTTCTGACACTGTTCTGTCATGGCACAGCAAGCGACGCCGGTTCGCAGGGCCCGGCTGGGGAGGGCGCTCGGCCCCGAGCCGACGGCGGTCAGCGGAGTTGTTCTGCTGCTGCCGGGCGGCGAGGAGACCTCGTCCCGAAGACCCTCACCGATGATGGCGACCGCCTCCGTACGCGCGCTCGGGCGCCGGCTGACCCGCGCGGGACGCGCGGAAGGCCTGGTCGGCCATGTGGTGCACTACCGGGTCCGCGGCTGGAACGGCACCGAGGCCCAGCTCGCGGCCGACGCGTCCTGGGCCGCGGACGAGGTCGTCCGCCGCTACGGCGACGTGCCCGTGTGTCTGGCCGGCGTCGACATGGGCGGCCGGGCGGCGCTGCGCGCGGGCGGGCACGCGGCCGTCAACTCCGTGCTGGCGCTGGCACCCTGGCTGCCGGAGGAGGACGTCGCGGCGCCACCCGAACCGGTGAAACAGCTCGCGGGGCGGCGCGTGCTGATCGTGCACGGCACCAACGACGCGCGTACCGACCCGGAGTTGTCCTTCCGGCTCGCGGCGCGCGCGAAGAAGGCCAACCGCGGCATCTGCCGCTTCGAGGTCCACTCGGACGGGCACGCGCTGCACCAGCACCGGCACGAAGTCCTCGCCCTCGCCGAGGACTTCGTGATGGGTTCGCTGTTCGGCCACTCCTACTCCCGCCCGGTCGAGGACGCCTTCGCCGCACCGCCGCCGCTCGGGCTGCGGATGCCGCTGGCGGCGGGCTTCGGGCAGTCGTTGCGCCGCTAGTGCCGCGGCAGGCAACGTTTGCCCGTCAAGGAGCGGCGCCCGGTGCGTGCTCTCGGTGTGCCGGCCGGAAGTCCTCGTACTGGATGTACT
>NZ_JBSFZS010000163.1:0-13110 GCF_053600395.1 Streptomyces sp. NPDC005070
GCGCGGCAAGGTCTTCGGCCTGTTCGGCGCGATCGTCGGTCTGGGCGAGGTCTCGGCCCCCGGCCACGGAGGAGCGGTGTCCCTCAGCCCTTGGTGGAGCACTTGGGCAGGTCGGAGGTCCGGCCCGCGCCGATGTCCTTGAGGGCCTTCATCGCGTCGTCGAGGGTGTCGACCTTGACGAGCCTGAGCCCGTCGGGGGTGTCCTTGGCGGCCTCGGCGCAGTTGTCCTTGGGCGTCAGGAAGTACTGGGCACCCTTGTTGCGCGCGCCGACCGTCTTCATGTCGATGCCGCCGATCGGGCCGACCTTGCCGTTGTCGTCGATGGTGCCCGTGCCGGCCACGAACTTGCCTCCGGTGAGGTTCCCCGGGGTGAGCTTGTCCACGATGCCGAGCGAGAACATCAGACCCGCGCTCGGACCGCCGACGTCGGCGAGCTTGATGTCGATCGTGAACGGGAACGTGTGGTCGGTCCCGGCCGAGATCCCGACGATGGCACGGTCGGTGCCGTCGTCGTCGGACTTGACCGTGGTGATCGTCACATCCTTGGTCGCGGTCGCCGTCGTGTGCTCCTTCGTGGCGGCGGCCTGCTCCTTGGCGGGCACGATCGTGAACACGGCCTTCTCGCCCGGCTTGTGCTTGGTGACGAGCTTCGCGACGTCGTCGGGCGCCTTCACGGTCGTACCGTCGACGGCCTTGATGACGTCACCCGCGTGCAGCCGTCCCTCGGCCGGGGAGTCCTTGACGACGGTGGAGACGATCACCCAGGACTTCACGGGGATGGCCAGCTCCTTCAGGGCGGACACCTTGGCGCTCTCCTGGGACTGGCTGAACTCCTCGGCGTTCTCCTGCGTCGACTGCTGCTCGGTCTTGCCGTCCGGGTAGAGCGTGTCGTGCGGCACGATCTTGCTGTCGTGCGCCAGCCATCCGTACACGGCCTCGACGAGGTTCATGTTGTAGTCGGCGCTCGTGACCCGGACCGTGGTCATGTTCAGGTGCCCGGTCGTCGGGTACGTCTTACGGCCGGAGATCTGCAGCACCGGCTCGCCGTCGTGGTCACCCAGTGTGTTCACCGTGGGCCCCGGGGACATCTCCGAGTACGGCACTTTGATGAACACTCCCGCGCACAGGAGCGCGATCAGGATCAGAGTGGAGGCGAGCATCGTCGCGGTGCGGCGTGGCATGGAACGACAGTACGGGACGGTGGTGTAGGCGCACCGTCGGGGCCGTCCGTACGTGGTGACTCCGGAACACGCCCGAACGGCACGAATGCCGTGTTCCGGGCGTTGCCGCGCCGCGTTCCGCACGGTTCGGGACCGCCCGGGCAGGCTCCCGGCGGACCGGGCCCACGGCACGGTCCCTCGAACGGGTCCCTCGAACGCCTGGAGGCGTCGCCTCCGCGCGCGAGGGACGGACCGTGGACCTCTCAGACCGCGTCGGAGTGGGACTTCTCCCGGACGCCGGTCCGCTCCATGGCCTCACGGAAGCGCGTGTATCCGGCGAGCTCGACACCGTCTCCCGCGGCTTTGCGATTCCGGCCGGCCCAACTGCCCCACAGACCGGCACCGATCGCGGCCATCAGCGGAATCAGCAACCAGGCAAGCGCCGCCATGTCGACCTCCCAACCCCATGAGCGACCGCAACTGACTGATCAGCAGATTAACCATCCGCAGTGTCAACGCTCACGGCAGGGCCCCGGTTACGCAACCGGACGGCGGTATCGGGTCGGCCGCACCCCCTGAGTGCCGGGTGCGCGGAGAATCCGGCCGGTCTCAGCAGGCGCCGACCCACTCCTGGGTGCCGTCCGAGAACCTCTGGTGCTTCCAGATCGGCACCTCGTGCTTGAGGTCGTCGATGAGCATGCGGCAGGCCTCGAAGGCCTCGCTCCGGTGCGGGCACGACACGGCGACGATCACGGCCAGATCCCCGACACGCAGGTCGCCCACCCGGTGAACGGCGGCCATCGCCCGCACCGGATAGGCGGCGGCCACCTTCTCCGCGACGCGGCGCATCTCCGCCTCGGCGGTGGGGTGGGACGAGTACCCGAGCTCGTCGACGTCGGCGCCCCCGTCGTGATTCCGCACGGTCCCCACGAACAACGCGGTCCCCCCTGCGGCGTCGTCCCCGACCGCCTTGAAGACCTCGTCCAGGGAGAGCGGTTCGTCGCGGATCGCGAGCAGCCTGATCGGGTCCTGCGCGGCCCGCTCACCGGGGTGGTCATAGGTAGGTGCCATGCCCCCCATCGTGCCGCACCGCGCCGACCCCGAGGAATACGCCTTTCCCCCGGCACGCACGCGCCCCACTTGGAGCCTCCTCCAGTACGCCTTCGGCCATCCGGGCGGTCCAGGGAACCGCTGTACGGGACGGGCGGGGCCTGCACTCCGACCCCGGGTCACACCAGGGCTTGGTGAGGCTCGGCTCGGCACGGTTGGACGCGGTTCGGCGCGGCACGGCACGGCGCGGCACGGATCGGTTCGGTTCGGTTCGGTTCGGGCACGGCACGGCACGGATTGGTTCGGCTCGGCGCCGGCCAGCCCGGTATACCCGTGCCGGGATCGGCGCCCCGGCGCCGTTCACTCCGTCGGCGCAGTGGTGCGGCGCCGGTGTCAGAACCTCCGCCGGGCCTTCCGGGCCCGGCGGACCACCGCGGCCGCGCCCAGCAGGGCCACCGTCGCGCCCGCCGCGCCCGCCGCGGTCGCGTCCTTGCGGCCCAGCCGCCGGCCGGCCACCGTGTGCCGCCCCGCGACCTCCTCCAGCAGCTCCGCCAGGACCTCCTCGTTGGTCCAGCGCGGCCGCCATCCCGCATCGTGCAAGCGGCTCCCGCTCACCACCCAGGGGTACATCGTGTAGGCGAGGTCCCCGGCGGGCGAGGGGGTGAGGCCGATCCGGTGGAGCCGCGCGGCGGCGCCCAGCGCGACCGCGGACGGCAGCTCCATCCGCCGGATCCCGCTCAGCTCCTCCACCTCCTCCTGCTCCAGCCACCCGTCGCACCCGACGGCCAGCTCGCCCTCGACCTTCTCGACGACGGCGTACTCCAGCGCGGCGCACAGGTCCTCGACGTGACAGAACTGCCAGGCGGGCCTCGACCCCGCCACCACGAGCAGCCGGGGAGACTCGAAATACCTGGTCAGGGCGGTGTCCGTGCCGCCGCCGACAAGTACCGCGGGCCGCACGACGGTCACGTTCAGCCCGGGGTGCGCCCGCGGCGCGCGGCGCGCGAGCCGCTCGATCTCCAGCAGGTCACCGACGCCCGTCGCCTCGGCCGTCGCCCGCAGCTCGGCGTCCTCGGACAGGGGCAGCTCGTTGTCGGGCAGCGCCCCGTAGACCATCGCGGACGTGCACAGCACGACCCGGTGGACCCCCGCCGCCGCGGCGGCGGTGAGCACGGTCTGCGTCCCGCGGACGTTGTACGCCGTCCGGGCCGCCGCGTCCGTCTCCAGATCGAGGTCGAGCGCCAGATGGACCACGACGTCCGCTCCGCGCAGTTTCTCGGCGATCGCCGGGTCCCGGACGTCCAGGATGTGCCACTGGGCGTCGGCGCAGTCGCCGCGCCGCTCGTCGATGGCGACGACCTGCCGGATCTCCTCGCTGGCGGCCAGCCGCTCGGTGAGCAGCGCGCCCACACCGGCCGCCGCGCCGGTGACCGCGACGACGGGGCCGCGCGAGGCTGGGCTGGTTGAGTGGTTTCGCGCTGCGCGAACCTGCGGATCTGGGGAACTCACCGGGCGTCTCCAGCGGTTGTCTTCAGTAATGGACGCGTGTGACGCGTCCCTACCAGGTGGCATCCATCCTGCCGCAGGCGACGAGTCGGCGAAGCACCGAGGCCCGATCGGGTTCAGGTGTCTACGCTGGGTGGTGTTGTGGGCAGCCGCCGTCGGCACGAACCGGCGGCCTTACCAGCCGAGGAATCCCGTGAGTGACACCCCATTCGGATTCGGCCTTCCGCCGGAGGAGCCGGACAACGGCGACGAGGGCAAGAAGAAGGACCAGCAGAGCGGCGGTGGTCAGGGACCGTTCGGTTTCGGGCCGCCCGGAGCCGGCGGCCCCGGAGCCGACAATCCGCTCGCAGCGATGTTCGGTTCGATGAACCCCAACGACCTGGGCGCCGCGTTCCAGCAACTGGGCCAGATGCTCTCGTACGAGGGCGGCCCGGTGAACTGGGACATGGCCAAGCAGATCGCCCGGCAGACGGTCGCCCAGGGCACCTCTGACGGCACCAAGGACGCGAGCGTCGGACAGTCCGAGCGGCTCGCGGTCGAGGAGGCCGTCCGTCTGGCCGATCTGTGGCTGGACGACGCGACGTCCCTGCCGTCCGGTGCCGCCTCCGCGCTGGCCTGGAGCCGGGCGGAGTGGGTCGAGGCGACCCTGCCGGTGTGGAAGGAACTCGTCGACCCGGTCGCCGAGCGGGTCGGCGCGGCCATGGGCGATGTGCTGCCCGAGGAGATGCAGGCCATGGCGGGCCCGCTGATCGGCATGATGCGCTCCATGGGCGGCGCCATGTTCGGTACGCAGATCGGCCAGGCCGTCGGCGTGCTCGCGGGCGAGGTCGTCGGCTCGACCGACATCGGTCTGCCGCTCGGCCCGGTCGGCAAGGCCGCGCTGCTGCCGCTGAACATCGAGTCGTTCGGCAAGGACCTGAGCGTCCCCCAGGAGGAGGTGCGGCTCTACCTCGCGCTGCGCGAGGCCGCCCACCAGCGCCTTTTCGCGCACGTGCCGTGGCTGCGCTCACACCTGTTCGGCGCTGTCGAGGGATACGCGCGCGGGATCAAGGTCGACACCGCGAAGCTGGAGGACGTGGTCGGCCAGTTCGACCCGCAGAACCCCGAGGAACTGCAGCAGGCGCTCCAGCAGGGCATGTTCCAGCCGGAGGACACGCCGGAGCAGAAGGCGGCGCTGGCCCGCCTGGAGACGGCCCTCGCGCTGGTCGAGGGATGGGTGGACGCGGTCGTCCACTCGGCGGCCAAGCCGCGGCTCTCGTCGGCCGACGCGCTGCGCGAGACGCTGCGCCGTCGCCGTGCCACGGGCGGCCCCGCCGAGCAGACGTTCGCCACGCTGATCGGTCTGGAGCTGCGCCCGCGCCGGCTGCGCGACGCCTCGCGCCTGTGGGCCTCGCTCACCGACGCGCGCGGTGTGGACGGCCGGGACGGCCTGTGGGCCCACCCGGACATGTTGCCGACGGCGTCCGACCTGGACGACCCGGACGGCTTCGTGCACCGCGAGCACATGGACTTCTCGGAGCTCGACAAGATGCTCGGCGAGGCCGCGAGCGGCACCGCGGAGAAGCCGGACCTGAAGAAGCACGACGCCTCCGACGGCTCCGACGGCCCCAAGGACTCCGGCAAGGGTGACGGCGCCGAGTGAGCCTGCACGACGACGCGGTCCTCGTGCTGAAGAGCCACGAGGGCCAGGACGAGCTGCGCCAGGTCTATCTGGACCACCTGTCCGAGCATGCGGACGGGATGTGGAAGGCGTGCGACGCCGGACACGTCACGGCGAGCGCCCTGGTGATCGATCCGTCGCGCGGCCGCGTCCTGCTGACGCTGCACCGCAAGCTCCGGATGTGGCTGCAGATGGGCGGTCACTGCGAGCCGGGCGACGCGACCCTGGCCGAGGCCGCCCTGCGCGAGGCGGCCGAGGAGTCGGGCGTCTCGGGCCTGACCCTGCTGCCGGGCGGCCCTGTGATGCTGGACCGGCACGCCATCCCGGCGCCGTGCCACTGGCACCTGGACGTCCAGTACGCGGCCCTCGCCCCGGCCGACGCCGTCGAGGCGATCAGCGACGAGTCCATCGACCTGCGGTGGTTCGCGTACGACGAGGTCGCCGAGGCGGCCGACGATTCGGTCGTACGACTCCTGGAGGCGACCCGCGCCCGGCTGTGACCGGCGCGAGAACCACCGGCGTGCACGAGGGCCATCACGGGTAGGGGGCGGCCGACGTGTAAGGGGCGACCGCCAATGGCGATCGCCCCTTACCTCTGCTCACTACCTCTGCTCACCGAACCGTCGTAGCCCGAAGGGCGGAACGGTCAGCTCCAGACGTTGCCCTGGTTCTGCGCGTGGACGCCCTGCTGCCCCATGCCGTACTGGGCACGCAGCCCCTGGCCGATCACCGCGTTCTGCGGCGGCAGCAGTTCGCTGGGCTGCACGAGCGCGTAACCGCTGCCCATGAAGCTGAGCTCCCAGCCCTCACCGGTGTTGCCTCGGCGCCGCCACACACCCGAGGAGTGCGTCTGGGCCTGCATCTGCACCCGCAGGCCGGTGGACCACGCGACGATCGCGTCGGCGTCGCAGTTGACGTACTTGTCCGGGGTGACCTGCATCATCAGCGGCACCCCGGAGGTCACCAGCGCGACCTTGCCCCGGCCGGTGATGTTGAGCTGGTACTTGCCGGAGCCGGAGATGCCGTACTGGCTGTCCACGGCGATGACCTCATGGTGCAGCCCGGAGTCCATCGCCAGCACATAGCTGCTGTCGACGGTCAGGCCGTCCTGGTCGACGTCGAGGATGTGCACGTGCTGGCCGAGGTTGGCGAGGTAGACCGTGCCCTGCCCATGGCAGCGCATCAGGTCGAGGCCCTCACCGGTGTACGCACGCGCGCGGTGCTGGCTGTTGTTCTGGTACTCGGCGTCGAACTCGACGAGGCCCTGGTACGCGACCATCGTGCCCTTGCGGGCGAGGATGTCGTCATGACCCTCCAGGACGATGCGCAGCATCTGCGAGTTCTGCAGGCTGTAGCGGTCCTGGGTCTGCTGCTCGTTGTAGCCGAAAAGCGGGCTCTGCATGATGTCCTGCTCCCCCTCAGCCCCGGACTCGGAGGCGGTCGGTGCTGTCCTCGCTGGGCTGGACGACGACGATGCCCTGCCCGGAGAACGCCATCTGGAACGCCTCGCCGCTGCCGCGTCCGATGAGCGACTGCGCCTTGAAGCTGCGCTTGCCCTTCACCTTGAGGTTCGGGGACCAGGCGACGAGCGCGTCCGGGTCGACGTACGTCTCGTCCTCACCGCCGCCGCAGTCGACGACGATCGGCTTGCCCCGGGAGGTCAGCGCCACCCAGCCCTGGCCGGAGATCTTGGTGTTCCACAGACCCTGTCCGGCGAACTTGGCGAGCCCCTTGACCCGCTCGACCCCCCAGGTGAGGTGGGCGTCGAAGGCGAGCAGATTGGTGGCGTTGACGGAGATCGCGTCACCGTTGAGGTTGATGACGACGACGTTCGCCCCGTAGTCGGCGAGGTAGAGCAGTCCGTCGCCGGCGCACTTCATGAGGGGCGCGCCCTCGCCGGTCATCCAGTCACGGGCGATCTGGCGCACGGCGGGCGGGTTGGGCTCGTACTGGACGAACCCTTCGTAGGCGACCATCGACCCCACGCGCGCGAGGAGGTCGTTTCCGGTCTGCATGGCGACCTTCAGCATGTGATTGCCGTGGTTCTCCATGCGCGCGGTGACGGGTGCAGGGGCGAAGCCCGCGAGTGGCTGGTTCATGACGGGCTCCCTCAGACCTCGTACGGCTGGACGACGACGAAATTGCCGGGCGCGGCACGGAACTGGAGGTTCACGCTCTCGCCCGTGTCACCGGCGTAGGCGTTGCGGCGCATCCTCACCTGGCTGGAGACGATCACCTGCGCGGCGGCGGACCAGGCGACGACGGCGTTGCAGTCGGCGAACGTCGTGGGCGTCACCGGCAGGACGACGGGGGCGCCGTGCGTCTTGACGACGATGGTGCCCGTCCCCTGGAACTGCATCGTGAACAGCGCGCCCCCGGGGATGCCGTGCCCCTCGATGCGACGGACCTCGTGCTGGAGGGACTCGTCGAAGGCGAGGACGTTCTCCGCGGAGACGCAGATCGCGTCCCCCTGGAGCTCGATGGGGTGCACATGGGTGGCGTTCTCGGCGAAGAACACCTGGCCCTGGCCGGTGCAGCGCATGAGCTGCATCTCCTGGCCGGTGGCGTTGCCCACGATCCGGCCGGCGAACCCGGCGCCCTTGTAGCTGAAGTCGACCTTGCCCTGGTACAGCACCATGCTGCCCTGGCGGGCCAGTACGGGCTGACCGCCGATACCGAGGTCGACGCGGATGAGCTTCTTGTTCTGCGGAGTCCACCGCTGACCGGTGGGCGTCTCCTTGAAGGCACTCAGCGCGGCGGTCACACCGGCCCCGCCCTGCGGAGCGCCCTGAGGTGCGCCGTAGGGGGACGGGGCGCCGGGCTGGCCCGGGTACTGCCCGGGTGCCTGCCCCGGGATCTGGCCGTAGGGCGGCTGCTGGCCGTAGCCGGGGGGCGCCGTCGGGGGCTGCTGACCGTATCCGGGAGGAGCGGTCGGTGCCTGCTGGCTGTAGCCGGGCGGCATGTGGGCCGTCTGGCCGGGCGGCTGCTGGCCGTAGCCGGGCGGCGGACCGGGCGGCTGCCCGTAGGGCGCGGGGCCCGGCGGCGGAACGCTGGCGCCCGGCGGGGTGTGCAGCGGCGCCACGATCGTCGGCGCGCCGTGCATCGAGGGCGCGGGGGCGGGCGTGGGAGCGTGCGGCGCGCCACCGGGGGGCGGCGCGAAGCCCTGCGCGGGCGCCGGAGCAGGCGCGGGTGCCGGCGGCGCGCCGAACGTGGGCGGGGCGAAGGACGGAGCCGCGCCGGGCTGCGGCTGCGGTGCGGCGGCCGGTTCCTCCTCGGCGACCTCGCCGCCGAAGTTCTTCAGCAGCGCGTCGAGGCCGCCGTCGAAGCCCTGTCCCACCGCGGCGAAGCGCCAGACGTCCTTGAGGTAGAAGTCGCCCAGCATCACGGCGCGTTCGGTGGAGAACTCGGCACCGCTGAACGCGTACCGGGCCACCTCCTCGCCGCCTGCGACGATGCGCAGGTATCCGGGTGCGATCTGCGACATCTGTCCGGCGCCGTCGATCGTCGCCGTGAACGACAGCTTCTGGATCTGCGCGGGAATCCGGTCGAGGGTGACCCGGAAGGACTCCGTGTCGCCCGACTGCGTGCCGAGAAGCTGGATGGACTCCTCGGGGGACTTCGGCTGGTTGAAGAAGACGAAGTACCGGTCGTCCGACAGCCGCTCGTCGGCGTCCAGGCCGAAGCAGCTGATGTCGAAGGTGAGTCCGGGGCCGGTGATCTGTACGCCTACGTACAGATCCGTGCCCGCGGTGAGGTCACTGATCTTGGCCTTGTGGCCGCGTTGGAATTCCCTGGCCATGCGTAACGACCGTCCCCCATCCCGAATACGAGTGCGTCGCGTCAGGCTAACGGCAAAGTCCGGAAGTGGACGAAGCCGGTGCAGACCCGGTACACAATCGCACTCCGGGCGGGACGATCCGTCCCACTACTCGTCGCGTGCCGCCGGGAGGTGGGGCAGCCGGTCCGCGGCGACGACGCCTTCGAGGTAGCCGCGGGCGCGCTCGGTACGCGGATAGGCCTCCAGAAGCCGCCAGAAGCGGGGCCCGTGGCCGGGCACGAGCAGATGGGCGAGCTCGTGGAGGAGGACGTAGTCGACGACGTACTCGGGCATGCCCTGCAACCGGTGCGACAGACGGATGCTGCCCTCGGCGGGGGTGCAGGAGCCCCAGCGGGTGTTCTGGTTGGTGACCCAGCGCACCGACGACGGCCGCGCGCGACCGTCGAAATAGTGGGCCGACAGCCGCTCGGCGCGTTCGGCCAGCTCGCTGTCGCCGAGCACACGCCTGCTCTCCTGGGCGGCCAGTTTGTCGAGCATGACGGTGACCCAGCGCTTCTCCTCCGCCTCGGACATCCGGGCGGGGATGAGCACGACGGTGCGGTCGCCCTCGCGGTACGCGGAGACCGTTCTGCGCCGTCGGGCACTCCTGCGGACCTCGATCGCGCTCGCCCCCGAACCGCTCGGCGGCGGGCTCGTCGTGCTGCGCTGAGATGTCGCGACGCTGTGCGGTGGGTCGGCGGGCACGCCCCGACGTTACCTGCTGCACATGGCGAAAGTCCCGCCCCCGGGACGGTTCGATGCCGATCCGCGCCCTGCCCGATTGATTCGTACGACGAACGGTGCCATCTGTGGACAACTTTCGGCGGGATCCGGCGGGCACGGGCATGCTGGCACTCGGTCCGCGCTGCGGGAGTGCACCGCGGACATACGGGGACGTACTACGGATCTACGGGGGTAGGTCATGCATCCGATCGTGAAGCCGGCTCTGCGGCGCGGCTGGCGGGATCTCAACACCGTGCAGTTCGGGATGACACCGGCGCACGCGATGGTGCTGGGCCCGATGGACACGGCGACCGGCAGCTTCCTCGAACTGCTCGACGGGACACGCGGAATGCCGCTGTTGCGTGAGCAGGGGCGTGGGATGGGGTTGCCCGACGGCCATGTGGACGGCGTGGTGGACCGGCTGGCCGGGTCCGGTCTCCTGGACGACACGACCGCGGGCGGCCCGGCCGCGGGCGCGCTGCGTGAGAAGAAGGAGGTCATGGACCGGCTGCGGTCGGACCTCGCCTCCCTCTCCCTCGTCGCCCGCGAGCCCGGCGGCGCCGTCGAGCGTCTGGCCGCCCGCCGCCTGCTGCGCGTACGGGTGCTGGGCGCCGGCCGGGTGGGAGTCGTGCTGGCCGCGCTGCTCGCGGGCGCCGGCGTGGGCGAGGTCGACGTGCGTGACCTCGGCCGCGTGGAGCCGTGGGACCTGGCGCCGGGCGGGCTTCCCGTCGAGTCCGTCGGCGAGCGCCGGGAGGACGCCGCCCGGCGGGCGGTGCGCCGGGCCGCCCCGGACCGACCGCCCCGCGCCGTCGCCAGGGACGGGAAGGGAGAGGAGACGCGCGGACTGTCCCTCGTGATCCTCGCTCCGCGGGACGGTCTCGCCGTCCACGCGCCGGACCCCGCGCAGAGCGAGGGTCTGATCGCCTCGGGGACACCCCATCTCTACGCGGGGGTCGTCGAGGCGACCGGAGTCGTGGGCCCCCTGGTCCTGCCCGGCGACACCGGCTGCGCGGGCTGCCTGGACCGGCGGCGCACCGACATGGATCCGACCTGGCCGCGCCTGGTCGCGCAGTGGCGCTCCGGGCGGCAGCGGCGGGTGGGCGCGTGCGATCTCGCCCTGGCCGCCGCGGTCGCCGGACTCGCGGCGAGCCACGCGCTCGCCTTCCTGGACGGGGATCCGCCCGGCTGCGTGGGGGCCCGCTGGGAGGCGTCGCTGCCCGGCTGCGCGTGGCGGGCGACGCCGGTCGCGGTACACGCCGCCTGTTCCTGCGGCACCGCGAGGAAAACAAATGGAGAGCGAACCCCCGAGGACGGCGAAGCACACGAGAGAATGGCAGGGCGACAGCCGAACGCGGCACAGCTTGCTGGGACCTGGAGGGCGCATGTCTGATCTTCCCCGGAAGGCAGTCACTCGGACTGCCAAACTGGCCGCTCTGCCCATCGGTTTCGCCGGGCGGGCGACCTGGGGGCTCGGGAAGCGGATCGGCGGGAAGTCGGCGGAGATCGTGGGCCGCGAGCTCCAGCAGCGCACGGCCGAGCAGCTCTTCAAGGTCCTCGGGGAGCTGAAGGGCGGTGCGATGAAGTTCGGACAGGCACTGTCCGTGTTCGAGTCGGCACTGCCGGAGGAGATCGCGGGCCCCTATCGCGCGGCGCTGACGAAACTCCAGGACGCGGCGCCTCCCATGCCGACGCGCACGGTCCACTCCGTGCTGGAGGAGCGGCTCGGCGCGGACTGGGCCGACCTGTTCGTGGAGTTCGAGGACAAGCCGTCGGCGGCGGCCTCGATCGGCCAGGTGCACCGGGCGGTGTGGCACGACGGCCGGGAAGTCGCCGTCAAGGTGCAGTATCCGGGGGCAGGCGAGGCCCTGCTGTCCGACCTGACCCAACTCGGCCGCTTCGCCCGGCTTCTGGGGCCCCTGATTCCCGGAATGGACATCAAGCCGCTCATCGCGGAGCTGCGCGACCGGGTCTCCGAGGAGCTCGACTACGGCTTGGAGGCGCAGGCCCAGGCGGCGCACGCCGAGGAGTTCGCGGACGACCCCGACGTGCTGGTGCCGGCGGTCGTCCACCAGTGCGATCAGGTCCTCGTGACGGAATGGATCGACGGGGTGCCGCTGTCGGAGGTGATCAACGACGGCACGCCGGAGCAGCGGGACCGTGCCGGCCAGTTGCTGGCCCGCTTCCTCTTCTCGGGCCCCGCCCGCACCGGTCTGCTGCACGCCGATCCGCACCCCGGCAACTTCCGTCTCCTGCCGGACGGGGAGAGCGGCTGGCGCCTGGGTGTCCTGGACTTCGGCACGGTGGACCGGCTTCCCGGCGGTCTGCCCCAGCCGATCGGCGATTCCCTGCGGATGACCCTGGACGGCGACGCCGAGTCGGTCTACGAACTGCTCTGCGAGGAAGGCTTCGTCAAGGAGTCGATAGACCTCGAACCCGACGCGGTCCTGGACTATCTCCTGCCGATCATCGAACCGGCCGAGGCGGACGAGTTCACCTTCACCCGGGGCTGGATGCGCAACCAGGCCGCCCGTATCGCCGACCCGCGCTCCCCCGCCCATCAGTTGGGCCGGCAGTTGAACCTGCCGCCCGCCTATCTCCTCATACACCGGGTGACCCTCAGCACCATAGGTGTCCTGTGCCAGCTCGGCGCGACGGTCCGGCTGCGCGACGAACTGGAGGAGTGGCTGCCAGGGTTCGTGCCCGAGGAGGAGCTGGAGGAGGAGCTGGGCGAAGAGGTGACGGCCGCCGAGGCGTGAGTCCGCGCCCCGGGCCCGGCCGACAGGGCGGGGCACTCGTCGGGCGGGGCGGGGCGCTCGTCGGGCGGGCTACCACCAGGCCGAGTCGAGACGGCCCTCGATCGCTCTGAGGTTGCTGCGGGCGCAGGTGTCGCAGAAGTATTGGCGGGTGCCGTTCTCGACGGAGCAGGTCCACGTCGGCCGGGGGCCCGCGGCCGTGGTGCCGCACTGGGCGCACACGATCTTCTCGGCTTCGTCCGCGTCGGTCTCCGGTGCGGGGCCGCTGCTGTCACTGTCTTCGGGAAGACTCGTCACTCGAGCGACGATATCGCCGTGGCCGACGGTTCGCGCGGTGCAACGCACCGCGGGGGGCGCCGGGGAGGGGGCGGCGGCCCCCCACACCGAACGAGCGGGGGGGGGGGACACAACAACGGATCGCCGCACAGGGCCGGCGGAAGA
>NZ_JBSFZS010000164.1:0-12930 GCF_053600395.1 Streptomyces sp. NPDC005070
CCATCACGGCGGCGCGGCGCAGCCGGACCCGCCCGCGGCGGCCCTGTCCGGCGGGTGAACCGCTTTCCGGGGTCTCGGGCGTGGAACCGTTGGACGCCGTGGCGTCCGGGGACGAAGCCATGTCTGCTCCCTGGGCACGTTCGATGCGGGTGTCGATACGGGTGGGGCTCCAGTGGCGCGTTGTCCTGGCGCGGACAGCAGCCGCCGCGTACGCCTCCTCGCGCCTCCCGGCGGTTGCAAGGGCTTTCTCGTTACGCGGCAGTAGCCGTCGAGGAAGTTACCGGGGGTTACACGTACGGGTCAAGGCGCGTGTGGGAAAACCGTGCCTGTTGTGCCGCAGCTGTGAACAGGCGTGGGCCGGAGGGTCGTCCTGACCTCCAACTTCCGTACTACGCCTTGACGTTGACCCTTCATCAGGTCTACAACTCTCCCTGTTTCCCGGATCCGTGGCGCCGGATCCGTAGGCCGACGCGCCCGTCACCTCCCGGACCCCGCTCTGCGGGGCGGTCATGGCGTGTTCCGGAGTGGCCCTGGCGCGTACGCCGACAAAGCGTGCGCCCCGGCCGCTCCCCGTCCCGTGGCACCGGCGCGGTCACCTTCCCCCCGAGGGCCGTACCGGTCGCCCGGCTGTCGCCATCGGCCCGTGGCGTACGGAGAAGGCGTCACGGACCGGCGGCGGTCACTCCTCGCACCACTCCCGCGGGCGGGCCCGGCATCCTGGCCCGCCGTCGCGCGCGGCCCGTATCACCCGCACATCCGCGCCACCTTCTCGACCCGCACCCCCGCGCCCCGGCGCGGACAGGCACCCACACCCCCATCGGAGAAGAGGCACCCCCCATGCGTAGTCGATCCCTGCTCGCCCTCGCCGGCGCCGTCGCGGCCCTCTCGGCGTCCGCGGTCGTCCCCGCCTCCGCGGACGACATCGCGGTGCTCACCACCGGCAGCGCCGGAGGAACCCCCGTCGCCGTCGGCGACGTCCTCACCGCCTCGCTGGCGAGCGGCACCAACGCCACGCTCTACTCCAGCGCGACCGGTACGAGCGGCGTCTCCTGTTCCGCGTCGACCTTCACCGCGACCGCCGCCGACAACCCGGCGTCCCCCGGCACGGCCACCGAGTCCCTCACCGGCCACACCTTCGGCGCCAGCTCGTGCAGCAGCAACGTCGTCGGCGTCCTCGGCGTCACCAGCATCACGGTCGACAACCTGCCCTACAGCACCGCCGTGGGCTCCGACGGAAGCGTCACGGTCACCCCGGCCGCCGGCTCCACCATCCAGACCACGGTCAAGCTGCGCTCGCTGCTGGGCACGCTGACCTGCGTCTACCGGGCGGCGAGCCTCACCGGCACGGCGGACAACTCCGACAACAGTCTCGCCTTCACCGGCCAGCAGTTCACCAAGTTCTCCGGCTCGTCGCTGTGCTTCGCCAACGGCTACTTCACCGCGAAGTACGCCCCCGTGACCGACACCAGCCAGGCGGGCAGCCCGGCGGTGTACGTCAACTGATCCCCACGGGAACCGGAATCACTGCCGGCGTCGCAGCACCACGGCGACGCCGGCAGTGAGCAGCAGAGCCGCCCCGGCTCCTCCGGCGACCATGGGGAGCCCGGGTCCGCCGCCCGAGGTGCCCTCGGCGGCGGGCGCCAGATCGTCGGTGCCCGCCTGCACGGCCGCCGAACCGGCCGCGGGGGAGGACGAGCCGGCGGACGGCGCAGCGGCCGCCGGGCTGGGTGTCGTGGTCGCCGAACGCGTCGCCTCGGGGGACTTCTTGGTGCTCTTGCCGGTCGAACCGCTCCCGGTGGTGCCCGAAGTCCCGGTGCTCCGGGTCGGCTTCGACGCCCCGCTCCCGCCGGAGAACACCACGTCCGAGCACGAGTAGTAGGTGTCCGTCGTGCTGGAGTTCTGCCAGATGGTGAACAGCATCTGACGGCCGGTGCGGTCGGACGGCAGCGTCGCCTTGATCCGGTAGGCGCCGCCGACCAGCGCGGGATCGGTGACCGTGGCGAACGGCTTCTCCGGCAGGTCCGACCACTTCAGCGGCCTCGTCGGGCTGTAGCCCTGCCGGGTCAGATACAGCTTGAAGGTCCCCGTGTGCGCGATCGTCGAGCTGTACTTCATGTTCAGGGACGCGCCGGGCGTCAGACGCGTCGCCGGGAAGTCGGCGCGGGCCAGGTCGAGGCCCTTGTAGGCGGGCAGGCCCCCGCTGCACAGCTTTCCGTCCGGGATCACCGAGCGGTCCCGGCCGTTCACGCCGCCCACCCGCAGGTTGTCCCACGCCGTGAACGGCGAGCCGTTCGCCGCGATCGCCGCACGGCAGGCCGCCGTGCCCTGGCTGCCGCCCTCGGGCGAGCACGCGTACACCCGGCTGACCGGAGACGTCGGCGCGCCGTGCGCCGACGCGGTCCCCGCCGCCCACGTCGTGAGCAGCAGCGGAGCCGCCAGGGCGACAGCGGCCGCGGTGGCGGTGCGGTAGGCGGTCATCCGGTACGTCTCCTCGATGCGTGGGCGAAGCGTCGGACCACCGTGCGCGGCCGGGACGCACTCCTCGCACGGGGCACGGGGGGATACGGATTCCGAGCGCCCTGTGTTCAGATCCGCAATCCGCGCGAATCGGGACCACCTCGCCGGAACGCGCGAGGGCGAGGGCCGAACACCGGCCGGATCGAGGGTTTTCCCGCTATCCCTCCGTTCCGCCGCCTGCCTATCGTTCAGCGCGACCGCCGACGGCGGCTGCGCACCCCAGGTCCCGGACCGGGCCGCGCAGAACGCCGGGGCGACCGACAGCTCGAAGCCGACTGACCCAGGCCGACCGCTGAGCTCTACGGGGGGAGGGGCCGCTCGGCGCGCAGCGCGTCGGACGGCCCCTTCTGCGCAGCCGGTACGGTGAGCCGCATGCACGATCCGGCCGCCCCCGCCCCCTTCGCCACCGGTCCCGACGACGCCCCGGTGGTCGTGAGTTCGCTGCGCGGCTCGTTCCCCTGGAGCGTGCTGGCCGAGCGGCATCCGGCGCTCATCCGGAAGGTGCGGGACGCCTTCCCGTACGGCCCCGAGCAGCGCCACGCGCTCGAAGCGCTGCTGGAGAACTGCGCCGAGGGGGTCGTGGAACCGCTCTCGGAGTCGGCGGCGGACCGCGGCCGCTGGGATGCCTGGGGCGGCCGGGAGTACTACGGCCGTTCCTGGTTCGACCTGCCGTTCCTGTGGTCCGAGAGCTACTTCTACCGCAAGCTCCTCGAAGCCGTCGGCTACTTCGTGCCGGGCCCCTGGCGGGGTATCGACCCCTTCCGCCCCTTCAAACTCGCCGAACTGGACACCCCGGAGGCCGACGAGGAACTCGCCGCGCTGGACGACCTGGCGCTGCGGCCGGCCGGGGAACAGGAGGAGGCGCTGCTGCACGGCTCCCTGTGGGGCAACCGCGCCGACCTCGGATTCAGGCTCGCCGGCACCGGGGGCGGGACGGCGGCCGAGTCCCCGCTCGTGGCGAACGACGCGGACGTGCTGCGCTCCCTGTTCGACGGCGGCGCCCTCTGCCTCGTCGCGGACAACGCGGGCCGGGAACTCATCCCCGACCTCCTTCTCGTCGACCACCTCCTCCGGCACGGCCGGATCGCACGGGCCGCCCTGCACGTGAAGCCGTACCCGTACTACGTGTCCGACGCCACGGCGGCCGACGTGCTGGACGCCCTGCGCCGGCTGACCGCCGCGAAGGGAGCGGCCGGCGAGGCCGGGAACCGCCTCTGGGCGGCCCTGTCCGAGGGCCGGATCACCGTCCGGACCCACCCCTTCGCCTGCGGCCCGCTGCCCTACGCCGATCTGCCCGACGACCTGCGGCGGGAGTTCGCCGCCGCCGACGTGACCCTGCTGAAGGGCGATCTGAACTACCGCCGGCTCATCGGCGACCGGCTCTACCCCGCGACCACCCCGTTCGCCGCCGCCACCGCGTATTTTCCCGGTGCGGTGGCCGCGTTGCGGACCCTCAAGTCCGATGTCGTCGTCGGACTCGGCCCCGCCGTCGAGGCGGCCCTCGACGCCGCCGAGGACCAGCGCTGGCGCACCGGCGGAACCCACGGCCTGATCCAGGCCAGACGCTGATCCGGGCCGGACACTGATCCGGGCCCGACGCGGCTGATCATCCGCCGACGGGGCGGCGGGGCCGCGGCGGCGGCTCCGAGTGGACGGGAAGCCCGTCGGGGGCGGCTTTCGATCCGGTTCACGCGATGGTGTGATCATGTCCTGGCCTGCGGATGTGCCCGCGGAGGCCTGGGTAGGGCCCGGCCATGACGCAGCCGTTCCAACTCCCGCACTTCTACATGCCGTACACCGCCCGCCTGAACCCGCACCTGGACGAGGCGCGGGCGCACTCGGTCGAGTGGGCCCGCGACATGGGCATGCTCGAAGGCTCGGGCATCTGGGAGCAGTCCGACCTCGATGCCCACGACTACGGCCTGTTGTGCGCCTACACCCACCCCGACTGCGACGGACCGGCCCTCTCGCTCATCACCGACTGGTACGTGTGGGTGTTCTTCTTCGACGACCACTTCCTGGAGACCTTCAAACGCACCCAGGACCGTGCCGGCGGCAGGGCCTACCTGGACCGCCTGCCCCTCTTCATGCCCCTCGACCTGTCGACGCCCGTCCCCGAACCGGAGAATCCGGTCGAGGCGGGACTCGCCGACCTGTGGGCGCGCACGGTGCCCTCGATGTCGACGGACTGGCGCCGCCGGTTCGCCGTGTCCACCGAGCACCTGCTCAACGAGTCGATGTGGGAGCTGTCCAACATCGACGAGGGACGGATCGCCAACCCCGTCGAGTACATCGAGATGCGCCGCAAGGTGGGCGGAGCCCCGTGGTCGGCGGGGCTCGTCGAGTACGCGACCTCCGAAGTGCCCGCGTCCGTCGCGGAGTCGAGGCCCCTGCGCGTCCTGATGGAGACGTTCTCCGACGGAGTCCACCTGCGCAACGACCTCTTCTCCTACCAGCGGGAGGTCGAGGACGAGGGCGAGCTCAGCAACGGCGTCCTCGTCCTGGAGACGTTCTTCGGCTGCACGACCCAGCAGGCCGCCGAGACCGTCAACGACGTACTCACCTCACGCCTCCACCAGTTCGAGCACACCGCGCTCACCGAGGTCCCCGCCCTGGTCGCCGAGAAGGGGCTCACCCCGGCGGAGGTCGGCGCCGTCGCCGCGTACACGCGGGGCCTCCAGGACTGGCAGTCCGGCGGACACGAATGGCACATGCGCTCCAGCCGCTACATGAACAAGGGCGTCGTCGAGGAGGCGCGGCCCTTCGGCATGGGCGGGTTCGGGACGTCCGCCGCGGATGTCGGGGCGCTGCTCTCGGCGGCCGGGGCGGAGCGGCTGCGCGCGTACACCCACGTCCCGTTCCAGAAGGTCGGACCCTCCCGGCTCCCCGACTTCCACATGCCCTTCGAGGTCACCCTCAGCCCGCACCTCGCGGGCGCCCGCGACCGCCTCGGCACCTGGATGCACGCCATGGGCATGCTCCAGGAGGGCGTCTGGGACGAGGACAAGCTCATCGCCTACGACCTCCCGCTCTGCGCCGCGGGCATCCACCCCGACGCGACACCCGAGGCCCTCGACGTCGGCTCGCAGTGGCTGGCCTGGGGCACCTACGGAGACGACTACTACCCGCTGTACTTCGGCAACCGCCGCGACCTGGCCGCCGCCCGGCTGACCACCGCGCGCCTGTCCGCCTGCATGCCCGTCGACGGCGAGGAGACGCCCGTCCCGGTCAACGGCATGGAGCGCGGACTGATCGACCTGTGGCGGCGGACCACCGCGGAGATGACCCCGGAGGCCCGGACCACCCTGCGCGCGACGGTGGACGTGATGACGGAGAGCTGGCTGTGGGAGCTGTCCAACCAGACGCAGAACCGCATTCCGGACCCGGTCGACTATCTGGAGATGCGCCGGGCCACGTTCGGCTCCGAGCTCACCATGAGCCTGTGCCGCCTCGGACACGGCCGGACGGTCCCGCCGGAGGTGTACCGCAGCGGTCCCGTCCGGTCCCTGGAGAACGCGGCCATGGACTACGCGATGCTCCTGAACGACGTCTTCTCGTACCAGAAGGAGATCGAGTACGAGGGAGAGATCCACAACGGCATCCTCGTCGTGCAGAACTTCTTCGGCTGCGACTACCCGACCGCGCTCGGCGTCGTCCATGACCTGATGACCCGGCGCATGGAGCAGTTCCAGCATGTCGCCGCCCACGAACTGCCCATCCTGTACGACGACTTCGAACTCTCGGAGGAAGCGCGCGGGATCATGCGGGGCTATGTGGGGGAGCTGGAGAACTGGCTGGCCGGAATCCTGAAGTGGCACCAGGACTGCCACCGTTACGGCGCGACGGACCTGGCCCGCCGCGCCCACGGTTTCGTGCCGGACCGGGGGCCCGCGCCGCCCCTGCCCCGGCAGGCACAGCCCGTCCCCCTCTGACGGGACCGCAATCTCACTCGTCCGGGGAACGGCCGCGTCAGTCTCACTCGTTCGGGGATCGTCGCGCGCCGGGGCGGGGGGTAGGGCAAGAGCCGAAGGCGGTCCGTAGAACATCTGCCGGAGGCGACTCATGGAACAGACCGCGTTGCGTCCCAAGCCGATGCCCGGCCGGGATCCGGGCGGCGGCGCCCGTCCGCCCGGAGGCATCCGTCCGCCGGGCGGGGCCGGGCGCCCGCGCGCGGTGCCGCGGCGCGGGAGGCGGCTGGTCACCGTGCTCGCCGGGGTGTCCGCCGGAGTCGTCCTCGTCCTGTCCGGCGTGGGGCTCGGCGTGGTGGGCGCGACCGTGATCGGCGTGGGCAGGGCGGCGGACCTCCAGGGGCAGTCGGGTGCGCCCGGGCAGCCACGACAGCCCTCCGCCGGATCCGGGGCGCCGAGGCAGGACGCTTCCGGGGCGACGGAACCGGGCGTTTCCGGGATGCCGCGGCCCGGTGCGTCCGGAGTGGCGGGGGCCGGCGGCTCCGCGGCGGAGTCCGGCAGCGGCGGTCCGCTCCGGCCGGGGGAGTCCGGGTGGCAGCAGCCCGTACGGGGAACCCTCGGCGTCGAGGCGGTCGACGAACCCGGCGGCGGCGCGCTCGTCGTGGGCGTCCACCTGCCCGGTCCCGGCTACACCGCGGGCCTGGTCCGCGGCGATGTCGTCCTCGGCGTGGACGGGACCGGGATCACCTCGGCCGCCGACCTCGCGCGCGCGGTGGCGGACGCGCCGCCGGGCAAGGAGGTCACCCTGCGCGTGCGCCACGCGAGCGGCGGCCGGGAGCACCTGTCCGCCGTCCCGGGCACCGCGACCTGACGCCGGGCGCGCGCCTCGACGCGGGAACGGCGCCCGCCCCGGCGGGCACAGACGCCCGCCCCGGCGGGCACGAGGGAAAAGGGGCTGGTCAACGGAGCCGCGGCCCGTCACGATGGCCGCATGCTGAGCACCCTTCTCGCCTTTCTCGGCGCCTGTACCCTCATCGCGGCCTCGCCCGGACCCAGCACCGTCCTGATCATCAAACGGTCGCTGGGCAGCAGGCGCTCCGGGTTCATGACCGTGCTCGGCAACGAGACGGGCGTCTTCCTGTGGGGCGCCGTCGCCGCGTTCGGCCTCACCGCTCTGCTCGCCGCCTCCGAGCTGGCGTACGGCGTCATGCGGGTCGTCGGTGCCGTCGTGCTCGTCGGCTTCGGCGTCCAGACGCTGTGGCAGGCACGCCGCTCCCAGGGAGCCGCCGACGGCGGCTGGGAGGGCGCGGAGAAGAGCGCCTGGGCGTCCTACCGGGGCGGCCTGCTGCTCAACCTCGCCAACCCGAAGGCGGCCGTCTTCGCGATGTCCTTCCTTCCGCAGTTCGTGCCCGAGGGCGCGTCGCACCTGCCCGCCATGCTCGGCCTCGCCGCGCTCTGGGCGGTCTACGAGGTGGGGTACTACGGCGTCTACGTGTGGTTCGTCGGCCGGATGAAGTCCGTGCTCTCCCGGGCCGGCGTGCGCCGGCGCCTGGAGCAGGTCTCCGGAGGCGTCCTGCTGCTCCTGGGAGCCCGCCTCGCCCTGGAGGGCTGACCGGGGGCGGGCGCGACCGGCTCGCGCACACCCCGTCGGAGGGGCAGGATGCTGCCGTAGCCCCCTGGGAAACTCCGCACACACGGAGGCACGGATGACCGCCGCCACACCCGAACCCTTCACCGCCGACGACTACGCGGCCCGCATGCGGCGCGCCGCCGAGGCCGCGGCAGCCGCCGGGCTCGACGGCGTCCTGGTCGCGCCGGGGCCCGACCTGGTGTGGCTGACCGGGTACCGCCCGGTGGAGACGGAGCGGCTCACCCTGCTGGTGCTGCGCGCGGGAGCGGACCCCTCCCTCGTCGTGCCCACCCTGGAGGCGCCCGACGCGGCCAAGTCGGCCGGCGCGCCCGCGATGACCCTGCACGACTGGACCGACGGCCAGGACCCCTACGGAGCGGCCGCGCCCCTTCTCGACAGCGCGGGCCGCTTCGGCATCAGCGACAACGGCTGGGCCCTGCACCTGCTCGGCCTCCAGAAGCGGCTCCCCGACACCCGCTACGCGGCCCTGACCGAGATCCTGCCGATGCTCAGGGCGGTCAAGGACGCGGCCGAGCTGGAGCGGCTCGCGTCCGCCGGAGCCGCGGCGGACGCGGCGTTCGAGGAGATCCGCAAGGTCCGGTTCGCGGACCGCAGGGAGTCGGAGGTGTCGAACGACCTCGCCGAGCTGCTGCGCCGGTTCGGACACTCCCAGGTGGACTTCACCATCGTCGCCTCGGGCCCCAACGGCGCCAACCCGCACCACGAGGCCGACGAGCGCGTGATCGAGGCCGGCGACATGGTGGTCCTGGACTTCGGCGGCCTCAAGGACGGCTACGGCTCCGACACCTCCCGCACGGTCCACGTCGGTGAACCGGACGACGAGGAGCGCAAGGTCCACGACATCGTCCGCGAGGCCCAGGAGGCCGGCTTCCGCGCCGTGCGGCCCGGGGCCGCCTGCCAGGACATCGACCGCGCCGCGCGCGCCGTCATCGAGGCCGCCGGGTACGGCGAGTACTTCATCCACCGCACCGGGCACGGCATCGGCGTCACCACCCACGAACCGCCCTACATGGTCGAGGGCGAGGAACAGCCCCTGGTCCCCGGCATGTGCTTCTCCGTGGAGCCGGGCATCTATCTGCCGGGCCGCTTCGGGGTCCGTATCGAGGACATCGTCACGGTGACCGAGGACGGCGGACGCCGGCTCAACAACACCTCCCGCGAGATGGTGATCGTCGACTGACGTGAATCCACCGACCGAGCGGCCACCCCTCCGCAACCGCAACCGCAACCGCAACCGCAACCGCAACCGCAACCGCACCCGGACGACAAGGGCGCGACCATGAACCGGACACCGGCACCCGCACCGACACCCGCTCCGGAACCGACCCCGGACGCGGTCCGTCGGCTGGTCCGCGCCCTGCTCTTCGACGACGCCGCGCCGGGCCCGGGACCGGACGTGCGGCCCGTCCGTGAACGGGGCGGGCGCTTCACCTGGCGGGTGGGCCGACGTCATGTGCTGCGGCTCGCCCGGGACCGCGAGGCCTCCCTGCGGCAACGGCGTGAGCTGCGGCTGCGCGACCTGGTCCGCCCCTTCGTCGGGGGCGTCGTGCCCATGAGCGTCGCGCAGGGCGAGTGGGCGAGCGGACTGACCTACACCCTCGACACCTTGGTGCCCGGCGCCTCCGGCGAGGAGCAGGCCGTCTCGGCTCTCGGCGAGGCCGATCTGGCCGACCTGCTGACCGGGCTGCGCGAGGTCCCCGTACGGCAGGCCGAGACGCTGGAGGTGCCGCGGACCCCGCCACGCTCCCTGGAGGCCCTGCGGGCCGCCGCCGTACGGGCCGTCGGACGGCTGCCCGCCGAGGAGTTCGACCCCGCCCGGTTCGACCAGCTCGCCGCGCCTGCCGCCGTCCAGCTCGGCGCGCAGCCCGGCGCCGCCGTCCTCGTGCACCACGGACTCCTGGGCGAACACCTCGTGGTCAGCCCCGACGGCCGGGTGCGGGGCGTCCTCGACTGGACCGGCGCGGTGACCGGGGATCCGGCCGAGGACATCGCGGGGCTGGCCCTGGCGGTCGGCGCCCCCGCGGCCGTACGCGCCGCCACCCTCGCCGGGTACGGCGCCCGCCCCTGTCTGCGCGGCCTGTGGCTCGCCCGCTGCGACACCGTCATCCGGCTCGCCGACCGCCTCCACGACCGCGACTCCGGACAACTGCCGCTTCTGGAGGCCCGGTTGGCACGCGCCTGGGAGTCGATCCTGCTGGAGCGGGTCACGGACCTGAGGGACGCGCCGGACGAGGCCCCGTAGGGCCGCCCGCGCCAGGCGTCCTCACGCCTGAGTCAGCACCACGCACGACTCGCCCGGCACGTTCAGCACCCCGTCCGTGCCCGGCGCCTCGACCGGGTCCCAGGCCGCGAGGACGCGTGCGCGGCGGATGCCGAGGGGAATCGCGGCCGGGTCCTTGCCGAGGTTCATGGCGACGCGTACGTCCCCGCGCCGCACGGCGATCCAGCGGGCCGCCGGATCGTGCGCGACCCTGACCGCCGCGAGATCGGGGGCCGACAGGTCGGCCTGGCTCACGCGCAGGGCGATCAGCTCGCGGTACCAGGCCAGCAGGCGCGCGTGCGGGGCCCGGTCGCGTTCCGCCCAGTCGAGACACGAGCGGTTCCGGGTCGCCGGGTCCTGCGGGTCCGGCACGTCCTCCTCGGCCCAGCCGTGCGCCGCGAACTCCCGCCGCCTGCCCCGCCGTACGGCGTCCGCGAGCTCGGGGTCGGTGTGGTCGGTGAAGAACTGCCAGGGGGTCGTGGCCCCCCACTCCTCGCCCATGAAGAGCATCGGCGTGAACGCCGCGGTGAGCGTCAGCGCGGCGGCGCAGGCCAGCAGCCCGGGGGAGAGGGCCGCCGACAGCCGGTCCCCCTGGGCGCGGTTGCCGATCTGGTCGTGGGTCTGGGTGTAGCCGAGCAGCCGCTGCGCCGAGACCCGCGCCCGGTCCAGCGGACGGCCGTGATGCCGTCCGCGGAAGCTGGAATAGGTGCCGTTGTGGAAGAAGCCCGACGTCAGCGTCTTGCACAGCGCGGCGAGCGGGGGGTGCGCGAAGTCCGCGTAGTAGCCCTGCGCCTCGCCGGTCAGCGTGGTGTGCAGCGCGTGGTGGAAGTCGTCGTTCCACTGGGCGTGCAGCCCGAGGCCGCCCTCCTCGCGGGAGGTGATGAGCCGCGGGTCGTTGAGATCCGACTCCGCGATCAGGAACAGCGGCCGGCCCAGGTCGCCGGCGAGCGCGTCCACGGTCGCCGACAGCTCCTCCAGGAAGTGCACCGCCCGGGTGTCCCGCAGCGCGTGCACCGCGTCGAGACGCAACCCGTCGAGCCGGTAGTCGCGCAGCCAGGCCAGCGCGCTGCCCACGAGATACGCGCGCACCTCGTCCGAGCCGGGCGCGTCCAGGTTCACCGCGGAACCCCAGGGTGTCTGGTGGGTGTCCGTGAAGTAGGGCCCGAACGCGGGCAGATGATTGCCGGACGGGCCGAGATGGTTGTGCACGACGTCGAGGACGACTCCCAGGCCGAGTTCGTGCGCCCGGTCGACGAAGCGCTTCAGCGACTCGGGGCCGCCGTACGGCTCGTGCACCGCCCACAGGGAGACACCCTCGTACCCCCAGCCGTGCCGGCCGGGGAACGGGCACAGCGGCATCAACTCGACGTGTGTGACACCCAGTTCGGCCAGATGCCCGAGCCGCTCCGCCGCCGCGTCCAAGGTGCCCTCGGGGGTGTACGTCCCCACGTGCAGTTCGTAGAGGACCGCGCCCGGCAGTGCCCGTCCGGGCCAGGCGGCACGCCACGCGTACCCGCCCTGGTCGACCACCGCGCTCAGTCCGTCCGGCCCGTCCGGCTGACGGCGCGAGCGGGGATCGGCCAGGACCGGACCGTCGTCCACCGCGAACCCGTAACGGGACCCCTCCGACGCCTCCGCCTCGCCCGTCCACCATCCGGCACGCCCGGGAACACGGTCCAACGCGCGCGTGACACCGTCGCAATGGAGCGTCATCCGGTCGGCCCGTGGTGCCCACACCTCGAATCGCATGGACGCTTCCCCCCCTTGTCGGCTCGCAGTGACCCAGCCCGTCCATGGTGCTCCACGGGAGATCAATTCGCCTTCGGATCCACCCTTTTGCCGCGTGTTCGTCGCCCTTTGGCCGCACGAACGGCCGCACCCGGTCCCACCAGCCGTTTCCGGGTCTTCTGGACACCCTGTCGTTACTGGCAGACAATCACGAACGTGACGTCGTCCTTCGAGTTCCATCCGTACCCCGCGCGGCTGTCCGACGCGGAGCGCGACCGGGCGCTCAAGTCCCTCCGTGACGGCGTCGCGCTCGGCCGCCTCTCGCACGACACGTTCGTCCGCCGCATGGAGCTGGTCCTGTCCGCCCGCCGGTCCGAGGAACTCGCCGTGCTCACCGCCGACCTGCCCGCCGGCGACGAGAGTGCCGGGCGGCGCTGGTCGAAGGTGGTGTTCGGCACCGTGGAGGCCGTCTCCGGCTTCACGGTCCGGCTGCGCCGGGCCTGGCAGGCCGAGCGACTGCCCAAACTGCAACTGCCCGACCCGGGCGACTCCTACCCGCTGCGTATCGGCCGCGACCCGGCCAGCGGGCTGCGCCTCAACCACGAGACGGTGTCCCGGGTGCACGCCGAACTGCGCCGCCAGGACGGTGTGTGGGTGCTGCGCGACCTCGGGTCGACCAACGGCACGACCGTCAACGGGCGGCGCGTCATCGGCGCGTCCGTTGTGAAGGACGGCGACCAGGTCGGTTTCGGCCGCATGCTGTTCCGCCTCACCTCGGGCTGAACCCCGGCGCCTCGCCGCGGGTTGCATCGCGGCGCCGCGCCCCGGGCCGGATTTTCGGGTGCCGCCCCCCGGCCGCACCGCGG
>NZ_JBSFZS010000165.1:0-12899 GCF_053600395.1 Streptomyces sp. NPDC005070
GACGTCGAGACCAAGCAGGCGATGCGTCCCCGTGACGCCATGGCGTCGGCCGGTAAGACCCTGGTCGAGCTGTTCGGTCTGGCCCGCGAGCTCAATATCGACGCCGAGGGCATCGACATGGGCCCGTCTCCGGTGGATGCCGCCCTTGCCGCCGATCTGGTGATGCCGATCGAGGAGCTGGAGCTCACGGTCCGTTCATACAACTGCCTCAAGCGTGAGGGCGTCCACTCCGTGGGTGAGCTCGTCGCCCGTTCCGAGGCCGACCTCCTGGACATCCGCAACTTCGGTGCGAAGTCCATCGACGAGGTCAAGGCGAAGCTGGCCGGCATGGGCCTGGGCCTCAAGGACAGCCCGCCCGGATTCGACCCGACCGCCGCCGCCGACGCCTTCGGCGCCGAGGACGCGGACGCGGGTTTCGAGGAGACCGAGCAGTACTGAACGCTGCGCCGCGTCGGCCATAAAGGCACTTGGCGTACCGGGGCAGGAGAACCTCGACGCTTTCTCCTGCCCGCCGGGCGGCCTCGGCCAGGTCCCCACGCACAGCCAGGCAGGTCGCGGTTGTCGGCCGTGCCCACGATCCCCACTCCGTGCAGCGAGAGCACAGCCGCCCCATCACCGCCGAGTCCAAAGTGACCTGGGCAGTCTTCACATCAGAGGCACGAAGCTGCCCGCATGCTCTGGCAACGTGCAGCCTGGCGTTCTTACCCTTGACCGAGTGCACCGTGATCGGCGTGCCTTCGAACGGCCCGAGCGGCACCTCGGCCAACAGGGAGAAGACCATTGTTCCGGTCGGCGCCGGCTCGCCACCGACATCGAAATACCGGCCCGATCGCCCCAATCCCTACCGAGCGCGCGTCCGCTGGTTCGATCCGGCTACGAAGCGGCGTCTGTCCCTGTCGGAGGGAAAGGCGGACGAGGACGAGGCACAGGAATGGCTCCAGGACATCATCGAAGCCGGGCTGGCCCCGTCGCTCGCCACCATGAAACTCGCCGAATACGGCGACGCGAACATGGATCTCGCCCTGCGCGGGATGGAGCTGAAGACCCTCGACCCGTCGTCGCGGGATGGCGGATGCGCGTGGTCCCCGCCCTGGGCCACCTCGCCGTACGGATGATCACCAACGGCGTCGTCGACCGCACCGTGCAGAACTGGATCGCCGACGAGCACAGCCGTTCGACGGTGAAGAACACCATCGCTGTCCTGGTCCGCGTCATGGAGCAGGCAGTCCGTGACGGAATCATCAAGGTCAACCCCGCCCGGGTGACCGGCTGGCAGAAGCTCTACAAGCAGGCCGAGGACGAACTCCTCGACCCACGTGCGCTGGCCCTGCCGGACTGGGAGACCCTCGCCGCACTGGCCGACGCGCTCGTGGCCGCTTCCCACGACCAGTACCGCGGCTGGGGCGACGTGGTCATCTTCGCCGCCTGCACCGCCGCCAGAATCGGTGAGGTCTCAGGCTGCCGCGTCGGAGACATCGACACCACCCAGTGGATCTGGACCGCGCGGCGTCAGACCACACCCGCACCCGGCGGCCTGACCGACAAGGGCACCAAGTGCAAGCGGGCCCGCAAGGTTCCCATCGTCGAGGAGATCCGCCCCCTCGTCGCCCAGCGTATCCGGTCCGCCGGTCCCAATCCCGATGCCCGCCTGTTCACCGGTCGCGCGGCGGACGCATCTCCACCGCCGTCCTGCGCGACGCCACCCACTGGGACGACGTGGTCGCCAAGCTCGGCTACGAGCACCTGCTCCGCCATGACCTCCGGCACACCGGACTGACCTGGTTCGCCGACGCCGGAGTCCAAATACACGTCCTCCGCAGGATCGCCGGCCACGGGTCACTGACTACCACCCAGCGCTACCTGCACCCGGACGTACACAAGATCACGGCCGCCGGGGCGGCGCTCTCCGCACACTTCAGTGTGCTGCGCGCGCCACGCTCGCTGCCGAGCCCGATCGTCGTGACCCGCTGACCTCGGTCAAGTACACCGGTCCCCAACTGGTCCCCAAAAATGGTCAAGGGCCGGTTTCGGATGCCTCCAAAACCGGCCCTGACCTGCGACTGTCTCCAGTCGGGACGACAGGATTTGAACCTGCGACCCCTTGACCCCCAGTCAAGTGCGCTACCAAGCTGCGCCACGTCCCGATGCCCGTCTGACCTGGGGTTTCCCCTGGCTGGACGCGCACGGAAACAATACCGCACTCACGCCGGTGGTCGCGCACCCGTTTCGCGCGGGCCGGACGGCCGAACGGAGTGTTCGAGCGGTACCGGGGTGCTGCCCGGCGACCGGGACACCGGGCCGTCGACCCGTACGAGGTCCCGGATCGCGGGCACCGAGAGCAGGGCCACGCAGACGACGAGGGACATGACGCCGGCCACGAGCAGGACGTTGTCGGCGCCGAGGGCCGCGGCGGCGGGCCCCGCGAGCGCCTGACCGACGGGCATCATCGCGAGGGAGCCCGCGACGTCGTAGGCGTGGATGCGGTTGAGGACGTCGGGGGCGACCTGCGTCTGCACACTCGTCGCCCACATCACGCCCCAGAGCGAGATGCCCGCTCCGGCGATCACGGCGCACCCGGAGATGGCCGCCACACCGAACCCCGCCCCCACGGACGCGGGAAAGCAGGCGAAGGCCAGGAGGGCGAAGGATCCGGCGCGCAGCATGCGGCGCGGACGCAGGCGCAGCGCGACGAGTCCGCCGACGACCGTGCCCGCGCCGAGGGCGGAGTTGATCAGGCCGTAGGCGCGCGGGCCGTGTGCCCGGACCACCTCGGTCGCCACCAGGGGGACGGTCGGGCCCCAGACGGAGATCATGTAGACACACCAGATGACGATGACGCCCCACAGCCACGTGCGGGATCGGAACTCCCGCCAGCCTTCGGCGAGATCGGCCCTGAAGCCGGCGCTGTGGGAGCGGCTTCCGGGGGCGGCCGGGGGCAGGCGGAGCAGGAGCAGGCACAGGGCGCTCAGCGCGTAGGTGCCGGCGTGGGCCACGAAGACCCCTCCGGCGGAGGCGAACGCGACCAGCAGCCCCGCGAGGGCGGGGCCGGCGAGCTGGGCGGCGGACTCGGCGATCCGGATGGCGCCGTTGGCTGCCTGGATGTCGGCGGCCAGGCGCGGCACGGTGCTGGCGACGCCGGGCTGGAAGACGGCGCCGGCCGCGCCGTTGACCGCGCCGATCACGCAGACCTGCCAGAGGACGACGTGGCCGGTGAAGAAGAGGGCGGCGGCGACCGACTGGGCCACGAGCCGTACGAGGTCGGCGCCGATCATCAGTCTGCGGGTGCTGAACCGGTCGGCGATCACTCCGCCGAACACGACCAGGGCGGCGAAGGGTGCGGCGGAGGCGGCCATGGCCAGTCCGACGGCGCCGACTCCGTACCCGTACCGGAGCAGTCCCGCGGCGAGCGCCACCGGCAGCATGGCCTCCCCGAGCCGGGCGAGGGCCCGCGCGACGAAGAACAGGGCGAAGTCCCGTGACCAGACCGACCGGCTCCGCCGTTCGTCGAGCGGACCGCCGCGGTCGCGGCCCGAGCCCGGCCTCTCGCACGGCACCCCGTCCTGCGGCTCCTGGCCCGATGACGTCATGGTCATCCCGTTCGCGCCCCTCCCCCTGCCCCGGCGGCTCCCCCACGAAGCCGCCCGTCCCACGCCTCGTTCCGCTTCGGGATCGTGTCCCTCCCCGGATCACTCCCGATGCGGATCATGCCACGGGGCAGCGGCGGCCCAGGGGCCGTTTCAGTCGGCGGACGGCAGGCCCAACTCGGGGTGGGTGTCGATGAGTCGGGGCGGGGCCGCCTGGCGCCAGGAGTCGGCGAGGATGGCGCGGAGTTCGTCGTCGTCCTCCAGGGCGGCGAGGCGGGCGCGGACCCAGGCGAAGCCGGCCTCGTGGTCGGCGATCCAGAACTTCTCCGGCTCGGCCAGGACCAGTTCGTCGCGCTCCTCCTTCGGACAGCGCACGGCGATGGAGGTCTCCGCCTCGGGCAGCGTGGCGAACATCTTTCCCGCGACCCGGAAGGTGGGCATGCTCCAGGCGACCTTCTCCGTCGTGTCCGGCAGGGAAAGGGCGATTCGGCGAACGTCTTCTGCATCCGACATGAGACGCACCGTAGCCAATGCCACTGACATCGACGCGGCGGAGGAAGCGGCGAAGCACGACGTCAGGTGCTGTCGGCGTGCGCTCCGGGCCGCTTGTAGAAGATCGTCGTCGGGCGCAGTTCGCCCGACGGTGCCGCCGCGTAGTCCGGTATCGCCCCGATCCGGGTCCAGCCCGCCGACAGGTACAGCGACTCGGCGGGGCTGCCGGTCTCGGTGTCCAGATGGAGGAGGGTGATTCCGGCGGTGGCCGCCGCCGTCTCCGCGGTGGCGAGGAGGGTACGGCCCACACCCTGGCTGCGGCCGTCGCGGTGGACCATCAGCTTGACGAGTTCGGCGCGGTGGCGGCTGTTGGGCTTGTCCGGGAAGGCGAGGGCGACGGTGCCGAGCAGCCGGCCGTCGGCGCGGGCCACCCAGACCGCGTGACGGCCGGCCGAGACCGCGTCCGCGCGCTCGCGCCACCAGGCGACGGCCGCCGCGTGGCCGAGCGGGGCGAGGAATCCGATCGAGGCGCCGCCGTCCACGGTGTCGGTGAGCAGACCTGCCAACTCGTCGGCTGCGGAGCGGAGTTCGGCCGGGCTCAGGCGCGTGACGGTGATCACGGCAGCACCACCGCCAGCGCGTACCGCACGTCCGTGGGGCCGGGGCAGCGGAAGCGCGTCGGCCCCCACACCCGCAGGCGGAGGCAGTCACCGGAGTCGAGGCGGTGCTCGACGTCCCGCGCGGTCACGTCGAGCCTTCCGTCGAGGACCCAGACGTGCTGCTCGAGGCCGGGCACGGGAGGCCTGTCGTACGCGATGTCGGCGCCGGCCATGAGCCGTCCCTCGACCAGTTCGCCGCGCAGTCCGGCGTGCGGCGGCGACACCGATCGCCGGACGAATCCGGAGGCCCGGTCCGTCCAGACCGTCTGGTCGGCGGCGCGGACCAGGAGCGCGGATTCCCGTTCGACCTCGCTGAGCAGGTGCGACATCGTCCGCCCGTACACATGGCAGAGACGGTTGAGGAGGGAGGCCGTGGGGCTGATCTCGGCACGCTCCGCACGGGAGAGGGTCGATCTGCTGATCCCGCTGCGCTCCGCCAACTCGCCCAGGGTCCAGCCCCGTTCGGCCCTCAGCTCGGCCAGGCGCGCCCCGAGCCGGACGTCGACCTCACCATCACCCTCGATTCCCATATCCGGGACGCTATCCCATATTCGGGAGACGCGGGAAGGCGGGCGATGGATCACTGGGACCGGCGGACTCGACGGGCCGCTCGACGGGATCGCCGGGCCACGCGACGGGATCGACGGGCTCAGTCGTCCGTGGCCGCCCGCGTCAGAGCCTCCAGGACGGGCCGGATCAACGGATGATCCTCGGCGCCCCGGCGCACGGCGGCGAAGACGCGGCGGGTGGGGGCGACACCGTCCACGGGGCGCACGACCACACCCGTGAGGTCCATGCCCCGCAGCGCCGAACGCGGCACGAGAGCGACGCCCGCGTCGGCGGAGGCGAGGGCGACGACGGCGCGGAAGTCGTCCGAGGAATGTTCGAGGCGCGGCTGGAATCCGGCGTTCTCGCAGGCCAGGACGACCACGTCGTGGCAGGGGTTGCCGGGGTACGGGCCGATCCAGGGGTCCTTGGCCAGCTCGGCGAGCGGCACCTCCGCTGAGTCGGCCAGGCGGTGGGTCACCGGCACGACCGCGTCGAAGGGCTCGGCGTAGAGGGGGACGTGGGTCAGGCGCGGATCGTCCGCGTCCGGGGCGCCGCGGTACTCGACGGCCACCGCGATGTCGACCTGCCGGTCGAGGACCATCGGCAGGCTGGCGTCGCCCTCGGCGTCCTGGACGCGGACGAGGATGCCGGGCGAGGTGACGGCGAGGCGGGCCAGGGCGGGGGCCACGACCAGGCCGATGCCGGTGGCGAAGGAGGCCACGGTGACCGTACCGGCGGAGCCCGCGCTGTACGCGGCCAACTCGGCCTCCGCGCGCTCCAGCTGGGCCAGGACGGCGTTGGTGTGGCCGAGCAGGATCTCGCCGGCGGGTGTGAGCCGTACGCCCTTGGCGCCGCGCTCGACGAGCCGGTGGCCCGTCTCCTGCTCCAGGGCGGTGAGCTGCTGCGAGACCGCCGAGGGCGTGAGATACAGCGCGGCGGCAGCCGCCGTCACCGTGCGGTGGTCGGCCACCGCACGGAGGATGTGGAGCCGCCGCGCTTCGATCATGCGACCGATTCTCTCAGGTCACACGCCTTTTCCGGCCATCGGACCGGTGTGCGCCCCCGGCACGGGGGCGCGTCCGCCCTCAGGCGTCGAGCTCGGCCCGCGCCGCCACGAAGGCGTCCACGGCCCGGTTCACGTCCTCGGTGGAGTGCCCCGCGGAGAGCTGCACCCGGATACGGGCCTTGCCCTGCGGGACGACCGGGTACGAGAAGCCGATCACGTACACGCCACGCTCCAGGAGCAGCTCCGCCATCCGGCCGGCGACGGACGCGTCACCGATCATGACGGGGGCGATCGCGTGGTCGCCGGGGAGGATGTCGAAGCCCTCCGCGGTCATCCGGGAGCGGAACAGCGCGGTGTTCTCCCGGAGCCGCACGCGCAGGTCGTCGGCGGACTCCAGCAGGTCGAGGACCTTCAGGGAGGCCGCGGCGATCACCGGGGCGAGCGTGTTCGAGAAGAGGTACGGGCGGGAGCGCTGGCGCAGCAGGGCGACGATCTCGGCGCGGGCGGCGACGTAGCCGCCGGAGGCGCCGCCGAGGGCCTTGCCCAGGGTGCCGGTGATGATGTCGACGCGGTCCATGACCCCGTGCAGCTCGGGGGTGCCCCGGCCGCCGGGACCGACGAAGCCCACGGCGTGCGAGTCGTCGACCATGACCATCGCGTCGTAACGGTCGGCGAGGTCGCAGATCTCCTGGAGCGGGGCGACGTAGCCGTCCATCGAGAAGACGCCGTCCGTGACGATCAGCCGGCGGCGCGCGCCGGAGGCCTCCTTGAGCTGGGCCTCCAGGTCGGCCATGTCGCGGTTGGCGTACCGGAAGCGGCGCGCCTTGGACAGCCGGATGCCGTCGATGATCGAGGCGTGGTTGAGGGCGTCGGAGATGACCGCGTCCTCGGCACCGAGGAGGGTCTCGAAGACACCGCCGTTGGCGTCGAAGCAGGAGGAGTAGAGGATCGTGTCCTCCTGGCCGAGGAACGCGGACAGCCGCGCCTCCAGCTCCTTGTGCACCTCCTGCGTACCGCAGATGAAGCGCACGGAGGCCATGCCGTAGCCCCAGCGGTCGAGCGCCGCGTGGGCGGCGGCGACGACCTCGGGGTGGTCGGCGAGGCCGAGGTAGTTGTTCGCGCAGAAGTTGAGGACCTCACCGGGGCGGCCGCCCGCGGTGACGTTCACGGTCGCGGACTGCGGGGTGCCGATGACCCGCTCGGGCTTGTGCAGCCCGGCGGCGCGGATCTCGTCGAGGGTGGTGCGCAGGTCGTCACGGACGGAGTCGAACATCATCAGTTCCTTAGAGTCCTCAGAGAGTCCAGTCGAGAATGACCTTGCCGCCGCGGCCGCCTGCCGCGTCGTCGAACGCCGCCTCGTAGTCCCGGAATCCGTAACGGCCGGTGATCACGGGCGTGAGGTCGAGGCCGCTCTCCAGGAGGACGGACATCGCGTACCAGGTCTCGAACATCTCGCGGCCGTAGATGCCCTTGATCGTGATCATGGAGGTGACGATCCGGGCCCAGTCGACCGGGAACTCCGCGGACGGCAGACCCAGCATGGCGATCCGTCCGCCGTGGGTCATGTTGGCGATCATCTCGCGCATGGCCTCGGGGCGGCCGGACATCTCCAGGCCGATGTCGAAGCCCTCACGCAGGCCGAGGGTCCGCTGCCCGTCGGCGATCGTCGAGCCCGAGACGTTCAGGGCGAGGCTGACACCGATCTTGCGGGCCAGTTCCAGGCGCTCCTCGCTGACGTCGGTGATGACGACGTTGCGGGCGCCCGCGTGGCGGGCCACGGCGGCGGCCATCAGGCCGATCGGTCCGGCGCCGGTGATCAGGACGTCCTCGCCGACCAGCGGGAAGGACAGCGCGGTGTGCACGGCGTTGCCGAACGGGTCGAAGATCGCGGCGACGTCGAGGTCGACCGGGACGCGGTGCACCCACACGTTGGAGGCGGGCAGCACGACGTACTCGGCGAACGCGCCGTCACGGCCGACGCCGAGGCCGACGGTGGCACGGCAGAGGTGGCGGCGTCCGGCGAGACAGTTGCGGCACCTGCCGCAGACCAGGTGGCCCTCGCCGCTCACGCGGTCGCCGACGTTGATGTCGCTGACGTCGCGGCCGGTCTCGACGACCTCGCCGACGAACTCGTGGCCGAGCACGAGGGGCGTCGTGATGGTCTGCTGCGCCCAGCCGTCCCAGTTGCGGATGTGCAGGTCGGTGCCGCAGATCCCGGTCCTGAGAACCTTGATCAGTACGTCACCGGGGCCGGCCTGCGGCTCCGGGACGTCCGTGAGCCAGAGTCCGGGCTCCGCCTTCTCCTTGACCAGCGCCTTCACTCGTACGGCTCCTGTGCGTGAGGTCCCGGGACAGGGCGTGCCGAAGCGGCCCGCACCGGGGAGAGGGGTGTATTCACCCAGGAATCTGCCGTACGACGGTGCCCTGGGTCCATCGAGGATTTCTTAAGCGCGGCCCCAGCTTTCCTTCACGCCCGCGTTCTCCCGGCCCGTCCGGGGCCGGTCGTCGGGCCGCCGGAGCGGCGCGGGGCGAGGAGGCGAAGTGGGGGACGGTGGCGTCAGGCACGGCTACGTGGACATGCGGCACCCCCGTTCCACGGGGGTTCGTCACGGACATCAGGGATGAGTCCCGGCATACGTCACAGGATGGGTCCCGGGCGGCCGACAGGGCCGGAGCCGCGCCCCGGCGCGTCGCCGGATCCCGTGAACCACTTCCCGTGATCCTCTTCCCTGCGTCAGATCCCGTGATCCTCTTCCCGTCGTTCGAGCTGCCCGGTCAGCTCGGCCGCCATCGCCTTGATGGTCTCCAGGCCCGTCCTTCCCCAGGGGCGCGGCTCGACGTCCACGACACAGATCGTGCCGAGGGCGATGCCGCTGCGGTCGAGGAGCGGGGCACCGAGGTAGGAGCGGACGCCGAACTCGTCGACGACCGGATTTCCGGCGAAGCGCGGATAGTCGCAGACGTCCTCCAGGACGAGTGCCTTGCGTCGCACCACGACATGAGGGCAGAAGCCGTGGTCCCGGGCCATGTAGCGGCCCAGTTCGAGCTCGCTGCCGTCCAGGGCGACCGGGAGCCTGCCGCCCCGGGCTCCGCCGTCCGGGGTGTGCAGACCCGCGAAGAACTGCTGCTGCTCGTCGATGAAGTTGACCATCGAGAACGGCGCGGCGGCGACCTGCGCGAGGCGGTCCGCGAAGGCGTCGAGGGTGGGCTCGGAGCGCTCCCCGAGACCCAGCCGGCGCAGCCTCCGTACCCGGGCGGGGGCGTCCTTGTCGTGCGGCGTCAGCAGCAGACGACCGCCCGGCCCCGTCGAGTCGTACCTCATGTACGGGCTCCATGGCTCGGAATGTGGGCGGGCGCGTGGGCGAGGAGGTGCCGGACCAGGGTGAGCAGGGTCTGCACGCCCGAGCTGGAGATGCGGGCGTCGCAGCACACGACGGGGATCCCGGGGTCGAGGTCGATGGCCGCGCGCACCTCGGATGGGTCGTAGCGGTACGAGCCGTCGAACTCGTTGACCGCGACGATGAACGCGAGACCGCGCTGTTCGAAGAAGTCGACGGCGGCGAAGCAGTCCTCCAGGCGCCGGGTGTCGGCGAGGACGACCGCGCCGAGCGCGCCGTCGGAGAGCTCGTCCCACATGAACCAGAACCGCTCCTGCCCGGGTGTGCCGAACAGATAGAGCACATGGTCCTGATCCAGGGTTATGCGGCCGAAGTCCATCGCGACGGTCGTCTCGACCTTGTTCTCGATCCCGTCGAGCCGGTCGGTCGAGGCGCTGACCGTGGTCAGCAGTTCCTCCGTACTGAGCGGCGCGATCTCGCTCACCGCGCCGACGAACGTCGTCTTGCCGACCCCGAACCCTCCCGCCACCAGGATCTTGAGCGCGGTGGGGAAGGGGTCAGAGCTGTCGTCGTAGTCCATCGAGCACTGCCTCCAGAAGGGACCGGTCAGTGGGGTTGTGGTGGAACTGAGGGGGCTTGGTGGTCAGCGCCCCGCAGTCGACGAGGTCCGACAGCAGCACTTTGGTGACCCCCGCCGGCAGCTTCAGATGGGCGGCGACCTCCGCGACCGAGACCGGTGCCCGGCAGCGTTCGAGCGCCTGGCTGTGCTCGGGGCCGAGGTAGCCGAGGGGGGTGGCTCCGGTGGCCATGACCTGGGAGAGGAGGTCGAGCGCGGTGCTCGGCCGGGTCCGGCCGTCGCTGACGGTGTAGGGGCGCACGAGGCGTCCCGCCGCGTCATCGAGCCAGGGCCCGTCGCCGGCCGCGGCCGCGTTCAAGACCTCATCGCCGACGGTTCGACGGCGTGCTGCCGGGGCGCGGTGACCAGATAGGGGCGGACGCTCTTGACCAGCATCGCCATCTCGTAGCCTAGGACGGCCGCGTCGGCCTCCCGGCCCGCGAGCACGGCGAGACAGGTTCCGGAGCCCGCCGTGGAGACGAACAGCAGGGTCGAGTCGAGTTCGACCACGACCTGGCGCACCTCGCCGCCGTCCCCGAAACGCACGCCCGCGCTGCGTCCGAGGGCGTAGAGGCCACAGGCGAGGGCCGCCATGTGGTCGGCGCTGTCCGGGTCGAGGCCGTGGACCGACTTCACGAGCCCGTCGCTGGAGAGCAGTACCGCGCTCGTGGTGTGGGGTACGCGCTGGACAAGGCCGCTCATCAGCCAGTCGAGGTCGGACACGTGGCCGGTGGGCGCATCGCTCGCCATGGGGGATCGACTCCTTGAGGTACGAAGGTCTGCGGGAGCGGTGGGGGTGGCTGCTGGGGTGGTCATCCGGCCGGTGCGCTCCCGTCGTGCCGGGTGGTGGTGGGGTCGTGGCCGGACGCGAGGTCGTGGGCTCCCTGCGGTGCCGGTGCGTGCGTCGCGCGCGCCACGCCCCGGCGGGCCGGCGGTGTGCCGTCCGCCAGGGGTACGTCCAGGGGGTCGCGGTCGTCGGGGGACCTGCCCGCGGGCAGGTCCCCTCGGGCCCGGACGGCGCTGTCGTCGCGCTGGGCCTCCGAGCGCGTCCGGTCGGGGAAGGAGGCCGGTGCGACCGGCCGGGCCGCGGCGGAGGGGACCCGGGAGGCCTCCGGCCGCTGCCCGTCCGCCGGCTCCGCGTGGGCGGCCTCCGCGAGTCCGATCCCGCGTTGGAAGGCCGCCATGAGCCCCGGGTCGTGCCCGACGTGGTGCCCGGTGTCCGGGCGGGGCGCCTGTCCTTCGCGCAGTTGCGGAACGAGGTGCTCCTGGGCGCGCCGCTTGGGGAGACCGGGCTTGCCCATGGTGCCGCGGACGACACCGGCGCGCGGGGTGGGCGGGAGGGCCGCGTTCTCGGCGGCGGTGAGGCGGTCCTCGGGGCGGATGCCGGGCAGGGCTTCGGCGGGGTTGGGCCGTTCGGCACGGGCGCCGCGCACCGGGAGCGCTCTGGCACCGCGCGCCCCGGCCGGCGCGTCCGCGCCCCGCTCCGGTGTCCGTTCCCGTCGTACGGGCTCGGCCACGGCCTCCCGCGAGAGCTCGCGCGGCGACTGCCGGGGCACCACGGGAGCCGCCGGGCCGCCGGGAAGCGCCGGGAGCCGCCCGGACGGCGAGTGGGCGGGCCCGGGTCCGAGGGCCGGCCGGTGCCCGCCGTTCGTCCCGTCCGGCGGCGCCTGGGTCAGGCCCGTGTCCTCGACGGCGTCCGGCGCCGAGCCCAACAGGCCCTGCGGGACCACGAGGACGGCCTGGACACCGCCGTAGATGTTGCTCTGGAGCCGTACGTGGATGCCGTGCCGGCGGGCGAGCTGCGAGACGACGAACAGGCCGATGCGCCCGTCCTGGAGCAGCCCGGCGACATTGACCTGGTCGGGGTCGGCGAGCAGGGCGTTCATCCTGTCCTGCTCGGCGGCCTGCATGCCGAGGCCGCGGTCCTCGACCTCGATGGCCAGCCCCGAGGTGACGAGGTCGACCCGCAGCAGCACCTGGGTGTGCGGGGCGGAGAACACGGTGGCGTTCTCGACGAGTTCGGCGAGCAGGTGGATGACGTCGGCGACGGCGTGGCCTCGCAGGGTGCCGTCGATCGGGGGCACGAGCTTGACCCGCGAGTACTGCTCGACCTCGGCGATCGCGGAGCGCAGCACCTCGGTCATGGAGACGGGGTTGCTCCACTGACGGCGTGAGACGGCGCCGCCGAGCACGGCCAGGTTCTCGGCGTGGCGTCGGATGCGGGTGGCCAGGTGGTCGACGTGGAAGAGCCCCTTGAGGAGCTCCGGGTCCTCGATCTCGTTCTCCAGCTCGTCGAGGATGGAGATCTCGCGGTGCACGAGGGACTGCAGGCGCCGGGCCAGATTGACGAAGACCTCGACCTTCTGGTCGCTGCCCGCCCTGCTGGAGAGCTGCGCGGCCTGCACGACGGCCGCGACGGCGCCGTCGTGGGCGCGCGAGAGGTCGGCGGCGAGCAGCTCGAAGTCGTCGGCGTCCGCGGGCGGGCGGCGGCGCTTCCTGCGCGCGGGCGGGTCCTCGCCGCGGCGCAGCCCCTCCACGACGGCGCGCAGGTCGGATTCGGTGCGGGCGCTCGTGCGGCGCAGGGCTCCTATGCGTTCCCGTACGGACGTGGCGGCGCGGTCGGCGGCCACGGCGGCGATCAGGATGCCGGCCAGG
>NZ_JBSFZS010000166.1:0-12890 GCF_053600395.1 Streptomyces sp. NPDC005070
GTGACGTTTGCTAGTACTAACCGCCCCCCGCCGCCTGTCGCTCAGCCGGGCCTCCGTGCTGCCGGGCGTCCGTGCTGCCGGGCCGTTGCTCAGCCGGGCCGCCGCGCCGTTGCTCAGCCGTATCGCCGGGTCACCGGCTCACGAGGGCAGCCACGACCGCCAGGTCGACCCGTGGCGCCCCACCCACTTCTTCGCCGCCGCCTCGGGCGTCAGCTTGTCATTGGCGATCATCAAGGAGACCTCGTTCTGGTCCTCGGTGGTCCACTTGAACCTCTTCAGGAAGGCGGCCGCCTTCCCTCCGGCCTTCGCGAAGTCGGCGTTCAGGTACTTCTTCAGCGGAGTGTGCGGGTAGGCGCAGGCGACCTTCGCCGCGTCGGCGTCACAGCCCTCCTTGTAGGCGGGCAGCTTCACCTCGGTCATGGGGACCTTCTCGAACAGCCACTGCGGGGAGTACCAGTACGTGAGGAAGGGCTTCCTCTCCTTCGCGAACTGCTTCATCTGCGTGATCTGCGCGGCCTCCGAACCGGCGAACACCACCTGGTAGTTCAGCTTCAGGTTGGTCACCAGCGCCTTGTCGTTGGTGACGTACGACGGTGAGCCGTCGAGGAGTTGGCCCTTGCCCCCGCTCTCGGGGGTGCGCAGCCGGTCGGCGTACTTGTCGAGGTTCTTCCAGTCCGTGACGTCCGGGTGCTGTTTCGCGAAGTACGTCGGGACGTACCAGCCGATGTGCCCGGTCACGCCCAGGTTCCCGCCGGGCGTGATCGTCTTCTTGTCCTCGACGTACCGCTTCTCCTGGTCGGGGTGGCCCCAGTCCTCCAGGATCGCGTCGACGCGGCCCTGGCTGAGCGCGTCCCAGGCGGGCACCTCGTCGACCTGGACGGTGTCGACGCGATAGCCCAGCTCGTGTTCGAGGAGGTACTGCGCCACGGCCACGTTGGACTGGGCGCCGACCCACGACTGCACGGACAGGGTCACCGTCTTCGCGCCCCGAGCGCCTGCGAAGGGCGAGGCCTGCTGGGTCATGTCGGCTGCGCCGCAGCCGGTGAGCAGCAGCAGGGCCGAGGCCCCGGCCACCGTGGATGTCGTACGAACCCGCATGTCAGGCTCCCTTCTTCGCGCGGCGCCCGGTCGGCTGGGTCACCCGGTCGAGCATCAGTCCGAGGCAGACGATCGCGGCGCCCGCGACCAGGCCGGTGGCCAGGTCGCCCTGGGCGAGGCCGAACACGACGTCGTAGCCGAGCGCGCCGCCGCCGACCAGACCGCCGATGATGACCACGGCGAGGACCAGGACGACACCCTGGTTGACGGCGAGCAGCAGCGCGGGCCGCGCCAACGGGAGCTGGACCTGGCGCAGTTGCTGCCCCGCGGTGGCCCCGAGGGAGCGGGCCGACTCCAGTGCGGCCGGGTCGACGGCGCGCAGCCCCTGGGTGGTGATGCGGACCACGGCGGGCAGCGCGTAGACGACCGCGGCGGCGACGGCGGGGGCGCGGCCGACGCCGAACAGCGCGACCACGGGGATGAGGTAGACGAACTGCGGCATGGTCTGGAAGACGTCGAGGACGGGCCGGAGCAGGCGCTCGAACCGTTCGCTGCGGGCGGCCGCGATCCCGGTGGCGAAGCCGATCACGAGGGTCACGGCGACCGCGGCCAGCACCTGGGAGAGCGTGTCCAGGGCCGGCTTCCATGCGCCGAGCACGCCGATCGCGGCCATGGCGAGGACGGCGGTCAGAGCGGTGCGCCAGGTGCCGATGAGCCAGGCCAGGGCGGCGACGGTCAGCAGCACGGCCCACCAGGGCAGCCACTGGAGTCCGTCCCGGAGAGGGTCGAGGACCCAGGTGGTGAAGTGGCCCGCCCAGTCGGCGGTGCCACCGATGTACGGGACGCCGGAGTAGAGGTGGCCGGTCATCCAGTCGACGGCGCTGTTCACCGGCTCGGCAAGATTCACGGCCCACGCGCCGGGCCATTCCGCCCGGCCCGTGAGGCGGCCGGCGAGCAGGACGGCGAGGACGGCGGAGGCGGCGAGCGCCACGTACAGCCGGGGGGTGTTCTCGCGGGGCGCTCCGAGCCGTTCGCCCGCCGCGGCCGTGACCCGGTCGAGGACGACCGCGAGGAGCACGATCGGGATGCCGGCGGCGAGTGCGGCGCCCACGTCCACGGAGGCGAGGGCCTGGTAGACGCGGTCACCGAGACCGCCGGCGCCGATCACGGAGGCGATGACGGCCATGGACAGCGCCATCATGATCGTCTGGTTGAGGCCGAGGAGGAGTTCCTTGCGGGCCAGCGGAAGGCGGGCGGTGAACAGCCGCTGGCGGGCCGTGGCGCCGAGCGAGGCGACGGCCTCCATGACGCCCTCGTCCGCGTCGCGCAGACCGAGCGCGGTGAGGCGGGCCATGGGCGGGGCGGCGTAGACGACGGTGGCGAGCACGGCCGCGGGAACACCGATCCCGAAGACCAGCACGACGGGCAGCAGATACGCGAACGCCGGGAGCACCTGCATGGTGTCGAGGACGGGGCGCAGTGCGCGGTGGGTGCGGTCGGAGAGCCCGGCGGCGAGGCCGAGCAGCAGGCCCAGGACGGCGGAGGCGAACACGGCGACCACCATGACCGCCAGCGTCTGCATGGTGGGCACCCACATGCCGAGCAGTCCGCAGACGAGGAAGGCCACGCCGGTGCCGACGGCCTGCCGCACTCCGGCGGCCCGCCAGGCCACGAGGGCGGCCAGGCCGGTCACTCCGGCCCAGCCGGCCGCGAGGAGCAGCAGATAGACGGCGCGCACGGACAGGACGACGGCGTTGCTGACGTAGCCGAAGAAGTACAGGAACAGCGGGTGGCTGTCCCGGTTGTCGATGATCCAGTCGCCGGCTCTGCCGAGCGGTCCGGTCAGGTCGACGGTCAGGGCGTGCGGCCAGGTGCCGCCGGACCAGCGGGCGACGGCGAGGGGAACGAACACCGCCGCGAGGACGGCGAGCAGCACGAGTTTGCCGACGGCGGGGTGCCGCAGGCGGGCGGGCAGGACGGTACGGGGAGCGGACGCGGTGACTGCGGCCATCACACCGCCTCCTTCCGCGGGCCGGCCCCGGCACGTGGGTCCGATCCGGCACTCCGGTCCGCTCCCGTACCCAGGTCCTCTCCGGCGACGACGGCGAGCAGCCGCTCGTGGTCGACGACACCGAGGCAGCGGCCGTCGTGGACGACGCAGGCGGCGCGGCCGCTACGGGCGACGGCCTTGATCGCGTCGGCGACCACCGTGTCGGGGGCGAGCGCGCCGGGGTGGTCCGGGCCGCCGCAGTCCCCGGCCCGCATGGCCGTGCGGACCGTCATGACCTGCTCGCGGGGCACGTCCCGGACGAACTCGCGGACGTAGTCGTCGGCCGGGGAGCCGACGATCTCCTCGGGGGTGCCGAGCTAGACGATCCGGCCGTCGCGCATCAGGGCGATGCGGTCGCCGAGGCGCAGGGCCTCGGTCAGGTCATGGGTGATGAAGACCATCGTGCGGCCCTCCTCGCGGTGCAGCCGGACGACCTCTTCCTGCATGTCGCGCCGGATCATCGGGTCGAGCGCGCTGAACGGCTCGTCGAAGAGCAGGACCTCGGGGTCGACGGCGAGCGCGCGGGCCAGCCCGACGCGCTGCTGCTGACCGCCGGACAGCTCGCCCGGCCTGCGCTGCTCCAGGCCCTCCAGACCGACCTTGGCGACGACCTCGGCGGCCTTCGCCCGGCGTTCCTCGCGCGGGACGCCCTGGATCTCAAGACCGTAGGCGACGTTGTCGAGGACCGTCCGGTGCGGCAGCAGGCCGAAGTGCTGGAAGACCATGGCGGCGCGGTGGCGGCGCAGTTCGCGCAGCCGTCCCTTGTCCATGGCGAGGACGTCCTCGCCGTCGATCGCGAGGCTGCCCGAGGTGGGTTCGATCAGCCGGGTGAGACAGCGCACCAGGGTGGACTTGCCCGAACCGGACAGGCCCATGACGACGAAGACCTCACCCTTGCGCACATCGAAGCCGACGTCTCGGACGGCGGCGGTGCAGCCGGTGGCGGCAGCCAGCTCGGCGGCGTCGAGGGAGGCGAGTTCGGGGTCGCCGGGGACGCGGTCGGCCTTCGGGCCGAACACCTTCCACAGGCCGCGTACGGAGAAGACGGGGCCGGCCGTGTCGGTCGCGCTCGGGGCGCCGTCAGGCTCGTTCATCGTGCTCGGGGTACCGGTGGACGTGTTCATCGCGCGTCACCCCCGATGAGGTCGGCGGCCTTCTCGCCGACCATGAGCACCCCGACCATGGGGTTCACGGCGGGCATGGCCGGGAACACGGAGGCGTCGGCGACACGGATGCCGTCGAGGCCGCGGACGCGCAGTTCGGGGTCCACCACGGCGAGTTCGTCCAGGAGGCCGCCCATCCGGCAGGTGCCCGCCGGGTGATACACGGTGTGCGCGACCTGGCGTGCGTACGCGCTCAGTTCCTCGTCGCCGGTGACGTCGGGTCCCGGGCACACCTCGCGCTTGAGCCAGCCGGCGAGCGGCTCGGCCGCGGCGATCTCGCGGGCGATCCTGATGCCGTCGACGAGGGTACGGCCGTCGTAGTCGTCCTCGTCCGTGAAGTACCGGAAGTCCAGGGCGGGTTTGACGGTCGGGTCGGCGCTGGTGAGGTAGAGACGGCCGCGGCTGCGCGGCTTGGGGATGTTGGGGGTCATCGAGACGCCGTGCGCGGGCCGTTCGTAGCCGATGCGCTCCGGGTTGTCGGTGAAGGGGATCTGGTAGAAGTGGAACATCAGGTCGGGGCCCGGCTGTTCGGGGTCGCGGCGAACGAACAGGCCCGCGTCGGAGTCCATCGCCGAGTTCTCCGGGATCGGCCCGTTCGTCTCCCAGACGATCACCGACTCGGGGTGGTCGAGCAGGTTCTCGCCGACGCCCGGCAGATCGTGCACGACGGGGATGTCCAGCTCCTCCAGGTCACCGGCGGCCCCGATGCCGGAGTGCAGCAGCAGCCGCGGCGAGTCGACGGCGCCCGCGCACAGCAGGACCTCGTGGCGCGCGCGGACGAGGACGTCCTCGTCGTCCTTCGTGCGGACGTGCACGCCCGTGACGCGCTTCCCGTCCAGTTCCAGCTTGTACGCCCATGTCTCCAGCAGGAGCGTCAGGTTGGGCCGCTCGTCCATCACGGGGTGCAGGTACGCCACCGACGCGCTCGACCGCTTGTTGTCCTCCGGGTGGTAGGCGAGGTCGAAGAAGCCGACGCCCTCGGTGAACGGCTGCCGATTGAAGCCCTCGACCAGCGGCACGCCGAGGGCGGAGCGGGCGGCGTCCACGAAGTCCCGCGCGATGGCGTTCCGGTCCTTCGCGTCGACCGGGACGATGTTGTTCAGGAGCCGCGTGTAGTACGCCTCCATCGGCGCCGCGCCCCAGCCCTTGGCGCCGGCCGCCTCCCACTCGTCCCAGTCGGACGGCAGCGGCTTGAACGCGATCAGCGTGTTGTGCGACGAACACCCGCCGAGCACGCGGGCGCGGCTGTGCCGGATGTGCGAGTTGCCGCGCGGCTGTTCGGTGGTCGGGTAGTCGTAGTCGAGCTCCCCGCCGAGCAGGCCCATCCAGCGGCGCAGGGTGAGGACGTCGTCACGTCCTACGTCGCTGGGGCCGCCCTCGATGACGGCGACGCTGACATCCGGGTTCTCGGTGAGGCGGGACGCGATCACGGAGCCCGCCGTGCCGCCGCCGATGACGACGTAGTCGTACGTGTTCTCGTGCTGGGACATGAAGGGGTGCTCCCAAGTGCTGTGAAGGTGACGGACGCCGGAGCCCGACGCGCGAACCGACGGACCGACGAACGGGCCGACCGGCCGATGCCTGATGCCTGCCTGCTGCCTGCTGGCTGCTGGCTGCTGGCTGCTGGCTGCTGGCTGCTGGCTGCTGCCGGAGTCAGCCGGAGTCAGCCGGCGAACCAACGGACCGGAGTCGGCGCGAGGTTCTGGTAGACGTGCTTGGTCTCGCGGTACTCGGCGAGCCCGGCCGGGCCGAGTTCGCGCCCGACGCCGCTCTTGCCGAAGCCGCCCCACTCCGCCTGCGGGAGGTAGGGATGGAAGTCGTTGATCCAGACGGTGCCGTGGCGCAGCCGCCCCGCGACACGGCGGGCGCGGCCGGTGTCGGCGGTCCAGACGGCGCCCGCGAGGCCGTACTCGGTGTCGTTGGCGAGCGCGACGGCCTCGTCCTCGGTGGTGAACGTCTCCACGGTCAGGACGGGCCCGAAGACCTCCTCGCGGACGACCCGCATCCCGCGGTGGCACTGGTCGAGCACGGTCGGCTCGTAGAAGAAGCCGCCGGCGGGCCGGACCTCGGACGGCTCGGGCCGCTTGCCCCCGGACCGCAGCACGGCGCCCTCGGCCAGCGCGGAGGCGACGTACGCCTCGGTCTTCTCGCGCTGCTGCGCGGAGACGAGCGGGCCGCACTCGACACCTTCCTCGGTGCCGCGCCCGAGCCGGATCGCACCGGCCCTGCGGGCGAGTTCGGCGACGAAGCGCTCGCGCAGCGACTCCTCGACGATGAGCCGGGAGCCGGCCGAGCACACCTGGCCACTGTGGATGAAGGCGGCGTTGAGGGCCTGGTCGACGGCGGTGTCGAAGCCCTCCTCGGTGGCACAGGCGTCGGCGAAGACGACGTTGGGGTTCTTGCCGCCGAGTTCGAGGGCGACCTTCTTGACCGTGTCGGCGGCGGCGCGCGCCACCTTCGTACCGCTGACCAGCCCGCCGGTGAAGGAGACGAGGTCGACGTCGGGGTGCTCGGCGAGGCGGGCGCCGACGGTGTGACCGGGACCGGTGACGAGTCCCGCGACACCGTCGGGGAGGCCGGCCTCGGCCAGCAGCCGGAGCAGGGCGACGGTCGTCAGAGGGGTGATCTCGCTCGGCTTGACCACGAAGGTGTTACCGGCGGCGAGAGCCGGGGCGATCTTCCAACTGGCCTGCAGCAACGGATAGTTCCAGGGCGCGATCAGCGCGCACACGCCTACGGGCTCGTGCACGACGACGCTGTGGATGCCGGACGACCCGGCGTCCACCACGCGCCCGCCGCCCTCCCCCACCACGAGGTCGGCGAAGTAGCGGAAGGCGTCGGCGACACAGTCGATGTCGATGCGCCCTTCCTCCACCGTCTTGCCCGCGTCCCGGCTTTCGAGCAGGCCGAGTTCCTCGCGGTCGCGGACGAGGAGGTCGGCGACGCGGCGCAGCAGGGCCGCGCGCTCGGTGACGGGGGTGTGCGGCCAGGGCCCCTCGTCGAAGGCGCTGCGCGCGGCGGCGACCGCGAGGTCCGCGTCTTTCTCGTCACCTTCCGCGACCACGGCGAACGGCTCGGCATCGGCGGGGTCGAGAATCTCGCGCGTCGCGCCGGAGAGCGCCGCGCGCCACGCGCCGCCCACATGGATGGTCTGTTCTGCCTGCTGTCCTGCCATGGTCGGTGTTGCCTTCCGTTCCTGTTCGATCCCCCTGTGTCACGCGGGTGTCGCCCCCGTGAGCTGTGAGCACCTGCCCGTCGACCCCGGCCACATGCGCAATCGGTCACCGGAAGTGCGCCGGGTCACTGAAAAACCCAACGAAAAGGGACAAGCAGGGCGACGGGCGGCGATGGACAGCCCCTTTCCCTTTGACTAAAGTCAAATAAAACAGAGCACGATTCGACGGAGCCGGACAGAGAGCCGAAGCAGGATGGAACCAGTGCCGACGGACGAAGATCGGAAGGTCCCCGTGCGGGCGGAGCAGGTGACGGCGCTGCGGCGGTTCAACCGCTACTTCACGCGGCGCATCGGAGCCCTCGACGACCACTACCTCGGCCAGGACCGCCCGCTCGGCGAGGCCCGACTGCTGTTCGAGATCGGTCCGTCGGGAGCCTCCCTGCGCGAACTGCGGGCCCGACTGGGCCTGGACGCCGGGTACTTGAGCCGGATGGTGCGGGCCCTGGAGCGGCAGGGCCTCGTCCGGGTGAGCGTCCATCCCGGTGACAGCAGACTGCGCGTCGCCGACCTCACGTCCGCCGGTCAGGCCGAGATCAAGGAACAGAACCGGCTGGCCGACGCGCTCGCCGCGGGACTCCTCGGCGGTCTCGACGCCCGGCGGCGGGCGGAACTGACCAAGGCCCTGGACACGGCGCACCGGCTGCTCCGGCTCGCCGCGATCACCGTCGAGACGGTCGACGGCGCCTCCCCCGACGCCCGCGCCTGCCTCGACGCGTACGCGGCCGACATCGACGCACGGTTCCCCGAGGGCTTCGACCCCGCCGCCCTCGTCCACCCCGACGAGGTGTCGGGCGACGAGGGCGCCTTCCTCGTGGCCTACGAGGAGGGCCGCCCCGTGGGCTGCGGCGCGCTGCGCCGTCTCGGTCCCCGGGAGGGCGAGATCCGGCATGTGTGGGTGGACCCCGGGGCCCGTCGGCTCGGTCTCGGACGCCGCCTCCTCGACGGGCTCGAACAGCGGGCCGCGGAGCGCGGGTTCACCGTCGTACGACTCGACACGCACGCCGCGCTCGTCGAGGCCCAGGAGATGTACCGGGCGTGCGGATACATCGAGATCCCGCGCTACGACGACAACGTGTACGCGGCGCACTGGTTCGAGAAACGACTCCGCGGCGCGAGCGTGCGGCAACCGCCCCCGCGTTAGGGGCGGTTACGGCCTCAGGCGCCGTTCGCGCAGGTGAACCCGGTGGGACAGAAGGAGTTCACCGCCGTCGTGAGCTGCTCGGTCATGTCCGTGCCCGGCGGCGAGTACACGATGATGGCGTACGGCGTGCCGTCGGCGGCCTGGAAACGATGATCGACGGTCTGCGTCGCCCCGTACTGCTTGCTGTCGTAGCGGTAACTGAACTCCGTCCAGTCGGTGCCGGTCTGCCGGTCCAGGTACTGGTAGCCCCGGAACCCCTCCGCGATGGACTGGGCCTGCGCCGAGGACTCCGTCACGGAGGCCTCCTTGACCTGGAACACCATGAGCCTGCGACTGCCGCCGGGTGCCGTGTAGGTGACGACGGGCGCCAGCTTGCCCTGTGCCTCGTCGCGCGCCCAGCCGTTCGGCACGTCCACGGTGTAGCCGAGCGGATCGACCGACCGGCTGTACCCGGGGGCCGGCGCCGGTGCGGTCGTCACGGCCGGGGCGGTGTACGTGCCCTCCCCGCCCGAGCTGTTCGAGGTGCCCGGGGTCACGCCGGGCTGCGACGGCGTGACGCTGACCGAGGGACCGGAAGAGCGCGCCTCCGGATGCTTTGCCGAGTCGCCCCGGGTCACCGCCCACAGTCCGCCGCCCACACCGCCCGCCAGGACGGCCACGGCCACGATGACCAGAAGGAGCCGTCGCGCGTCACCGGAGCCGCCCGGCCGGCCACCACCCGGAGGCGGCACGACGCCGCCCGGCCAGGTCGGCGGCTGTGACTGCTGGTGCGACCAGGCCGCTTGGGCCTGCTGCTGGGAGTGGGCCCATTGCTGTTGCTGCGGCGGCTGGGGTGGCTGCGGCGGCGCGGAGCCCGCGGGCGGAAAGGAATCGGGCCTCATCGGACCCGCCTGAGTCGCCGCCGCCCACCACTGCTGGTCCCCGGCCGGCGGCGCCCCGCCGGCGTCCACGCCGTCCTGAACCCCACCGTTCGTCGGACCCGTACCGTCGTCGACCCACTGCCGACGCTCCGCGTCCCATCGCTGCGCCATCCCGCCACCCCCCGCTCCGTAACGACGATAGTGAGGATTCCGCCATCAGCACCCACTTTTATGGCGACAAAGCACATACGTTCGCTACGTACTTTCCGTACGCTCAACGCCCTCCACATGACGACGGGCACCGCACGAGGCCCCGCCCCCGAACACAGCGATGCCCGGGCGGTGATGCTTGGGTTCCAGTAGTCGTTGCAACACCCCAGCTCAAGGGGTGCGATGGACTTCGAGATCCGTAAGGACAGAAGCCCGGGGGGCGGTCGTCGCCTGGCTCGTGAGCGGGAGGTATATCTCCAGCTCATGAGTCAGGGCTACGGCAACGCGGAAGCGTGCAGAATCGTCGTCAACTGTCGGACCGGCAGGCGATGGCACAACGGGTACCACTCGCCGACCTTCGGCAAGCCGAAGCCGCCGATCACGGCCGGCTCTCCGGCTACCGGCCCCTCCCGCTATCTCCGGGAAGCAGACCGCATCCACATCGCCGACCGGCTGCGGGAGAAGGCGTCCATCCGGCAGATAGCCGCCGAGCTGGGCCGCAGCCCCTCCACCATCAGCAGGGAGATACGGCGCAACGGTGCGCTCTGGCGCGGCAAGGACTGGGTCTACCGGCCGCACGTCGCACACCGACGGGCGGAGGAGCGCCGTCCACGGCCCAAGACAGGAAAGATCGGCCGGAACTCCGAGCTGCGGGACTCCATCCAGCACTACCTCTCCCTGCGCTGGAGCCCGGAACAGATCTGCCAGGCTCTGCGGACCGCCTTCCCCGACCGGCCGGAGATGCACGTGGTCCACGAGACGATCTACCAGGCCCTCTACGTCCAGGGCCGCGGAGAACTCCGTCGCGAACTGGCCAAAGCCCTGCGGACAGGCCGCACGATGCGCCGGCCGCACCGCCAGTCCTACAAGCGCAGGCCCCGCAACATCCCGGACAAAGTGATGATCAGCGAACGGCCCGCCGAGGCCGCCGACCGCGCCGTCCCCGGCCACTGGGAGGGTGACCTCATCATCGGCAAGGACCACAAGTCGGCCATCGCCACACTCGTCGAGCGCAGCACCCGCTATGTGATGCTCGCCCATCTCCCCGACGGCTACTCCGCCGCCAGCACGCGGGACGCGCTGGTCCAGACCGTGCAGACGCTCCCGCCGCATCTACTCAGGTCCCTGACTTGGGACCAAGGGTCTGAGATGTCCCGGCACAAGGAGTTCACCATCTCCACGGACATCCCCGTCTTCTTCTGCGATCCCGGCAGTCCCTGGCAGCGCGGCTCGAACGAGAACACGAACGGCCTGCTGAGGCAGTACTTCCCCAGCGGCACCGACCTCTCCCGCCACAACCGCGAGCACTTGGATGCCGTTGCCGCCGAGCTGAACAACAGGCCACGCAAAACGCTCGGCTGGGAAACCCCAGCCGAGCGCCTCGCTAAGCTCCCGGCGACAGCCAGTTGATCACTCGTGTTGCAACGACTCCTGGAATTCGCCATGAACCACCCGGGCAAAGCCGCGCACTACGTCGCATCAGATCGGTCGGATCAGACCGCTCCGGATCAGACCGTTCGGGATCAGACCGTTCGGGATCAGATCAGGCCGAGGGAGCGAACGGCCTCGCGCTCCTCCTCGAGCTCCTTGACGGAGGCGTCGATGCGACCGCGGGAGAACTCGTTGATGTCCAGGCCCTGGACGATCTCGTACTGACCGTCCTTCGTGGTGACGGGGAAGGAGGAGATGAGGCCCTCCGGCACACCGTACGAACCGTCGGACGGGATACCCATGGAGGTCCAGTCACCCTCGGCGGTGCCGTTGACCCAGGTGTAGACGTGGTCGATGGCGGCGTTGGCGGCCGAGGCGGCCGAGGACGCGCCACGGGCCTCGATGATCGCCGCACCACGCTTGGCGACGGTCGGGATGAACTCCTCCGCCAGCCACTTCTCGTCGTTGACGACCTCAGCGGCGTTCTTGCCGGCGACCGACGCGTGGAAGATGTCGGGGTACTGGGTGGCGGAGTGGTTGCCCCAGATGGTCAGACGCTTGATGTCGGCGACCGTGGTGCCCGTCTTCTTCGCGAGCTGCGTCAGCGCGCGGTTGTGGTCCAGACGGGTCATGGCGGTGAAGCGCTCGGCGGGTACGTCCGGAGCGGCGGCCTGGGCGATCAGCGCGTTGGTGTTCGCAGGGTTGCCGACGACCAGGATCTTGACGTCGTCCGCGGCGTTGTCGTTGATCGCCTTGCCCTGCGGCTTGAAGATGCCACCGTTGGCCGAGAGCAGGTCGCCGCGCTCCATGCCCTTGGTACGGGGGCGGGCGCCGACGAGCAGACCGACGTTGGTGCCGTCGAAGGCGACGTTCGGGTCGTCCGTGATGTCGATGCCCTGAAGAAGCGGGAAGGCGCAGTCGTCGAGCTCCATCGCGGTGCCCTCGGCGGCCTTCAGCGCCGGCGTGATCTCCAGGAGGCGCAGCTTGACCGGCACGTCCGCGCCGAGCAACTGGCCGGAGGCGATGCGGAAGAGCAGGGCGTAACCGATCTGGCCGGCCGCGCCGGTGACGGTGACGTTCACGGGAGTGCGAGTCATGGCGTTCTCCGTATGACAGCAGGCGGTGGGGCGTCCCTGCCCCGGGTGCAGGATCGTCCCCTGCAACCACCGCAATGATCGATCAAAGATCCCGATGATCGATCTCTCGGCGTCAAGAGAGATCCGCCGTCAGGCTATCGCGCATCCGGGACGCCGGACGTCAGGGTGCGTGTGGCCCACCCCACAGATGCGTCACGGATCCCCCGGGCAGGCGGTCGCCGGGTTCGGGAGAGGGTGAACTCGGCGACCGCCAAAGGGGGTACCAGGTGCTCCGGGAAGGGATCTCCCCCCTTCCCGACAGCTCCGGATCCCGTGGGGGTACGGTCCGCCTGCCCCCTCAGAACCATCTCAATCCCCCAAACCCAAAGTTTTCTCCGGCCCTCCACAGCCTCTTTTCGCCCCCTCCGCCCCTACCCGTCCCACCCCGGGGGCTCCACTCCAGACCCCGCTCCTCAAACGCCGGACGGGCTGAACTTCTCCCCGGCCGGGGATGAATGTGCCCCGTCCGGGTTTTCCTGGACGCGGCGGCCACCACCACGACGCACCCGCAGCCGGGATCCGGCGCGAGGGGCCGTGCCGGTACATCGATGCCCGTCGCCACCGACGCCCACCCCTCACCCAACGGCGACGGGCTGATGCACCGCCACGGCCCCGACCCACCCACC
>NZ_JBSFZS010000167.1:0-12856 GCF_053600395.1 Streptomyces sp. NPDC005070
CGGGGGGGCCGGCGGAGACCCCCCCGCCCCGGACCACCCCCCCCCACACCTCCACCCCTTGCTGCCGCGGCCGCTGCGCGAGGTCATGTTCGCCCCCGAAGACACCGACGAGGCGGCCGAACTCGACCGGACCCTCTACACGCAGACCTCGCTGTTCGCCGTCGAGGTCGCCCTGTTCCGGCTGCTGGAGAGCTGGGGCATCACCCCCGGCGTGCTGATGGGCCACTCCATCGGCGAGCTCGCCGCCGCGCACGTGGCCGGTGTCCTCTCGCTCGCCGACGCCTGCGCCCTCGTGGCCGCGCGCGGCCGCCTGATGCAGGCGCTGCCCGCCGGCGGCGCCATGATCGCCGTCCAGGCAGCGGAGGACGAGGTCCGCGCCCGCATCGGCGGCCGCACGGACCGCGTGAGCATCGCCGCCCTGAACGGCCCGGACTCCGTCGTCGTCTCCGGCGACGAGGAGCTCGCCACCGAGATCGCCGACGCCTTCGCCGCCCTGGGTCGCAGGACCAGTCGGCTGCGGGTCAGCCACGCCTTCCACTCCCCGCACATGGAGCCCATGCTGGCGGAGTTCCGCGACGTGGCCGAGAGCCTGACCTTCCACGCCCCGCGCATCCCGATCGTGTCCAACGTGACGGGTCGGCTGTCCGAGGAGCCCTCGGGGTACGAGGGGTGCACGGCCGCGTACTGGGTCCGCCACGTGCGCGACGCGGTCCGCTTCGCCGACGGCGTCGCCCGCCTCGACGAGCGGGGCGTCCGCACGTACCTGGAGCTCGGTCCCGGCGGCGTGCTCACCTCCATGGCCCGCGCCGGCGCTGACAGCGAGTCCCTGCTCGTCCCCGCCCTGCGCGCCCGTCGCCCCGAGGCGCAGGCCCTGCTGGCGGCGGTCGCCTCGTTGCACGTCCACGGCGTGGAACCGGACTGGGACGCCCTGTTCGGCGGCGGGCGAGGTGTACGCCGCAAGGTCACGCTCCCCACCTACGCGTTCGAACGGCAGCGGTACTGGCTGGACGGTGCCACCACGCTGCCCGGCGCCACCACCGGCCGGGCTCCTGCGGCTCCGCGGCCGGACGCCGTCGCCATCGCCACCGCCGAGACCGGCAGCACGCCGGTCGGAGCCCTGGGCCGACGGCTGGCCGGACTGCCCGAGTCCGAACGCGACGAGGCCGTGCTCGACCTGGTCCGCGCGCACATCGCCGCCGTTCTGGGCCACGCCGACGCCCGCCAGGTCGAGACCGAGTGGACGTTCAAGGACCTCGGCTTCGACTCGCTCAGCTCGGTGGAACTGCGCAACCAGCTGGCCGAGGCCACAGGCCTGCGCCTGCCCAGCGGGCTGCTGTTCGACCACCCGACCCCCGCCGCGCTCGCCCGCCACCTCGCCGCCCGGTCCCTGGGTGGCGAGGTGGCGGCGGCCTCCGCGCCCGCGACGTCGGCCGACCCCGACGAACCCGTCGCCATCGTGTCCATGAGCTGCCGTCTGCCCGGCGGGGTGAGCTCCCCCGAGGACCTGTGGCGGTTGGTCGCCTCCGGCGGCGACGCCGTCTCCGGATTCCCGGCGGACCGCGGCTGGGACGTCGAAGCGCTCTACGACCCGGAGCCCGGCACGCCCGGCAAGTCCTCGACGCGGCACGGCGGCTTCCTGCACAAGGCGGCCGAGTTCGACGCCGGCTTCTTCGGCATCAGCCCCCGCGAGGCCGCCGCGATCGACCCGCAGCAGCGGCTGCTCCTGGAGACCGCGTGGGAGGCTTTCGAGCGGGCCGGCATCGACCCGGCCACGCTGCGCGGGAGCCGGGCGGGCGTGTTCATCGGCGCGACGGCACAGGACTACGGCCCCCGGCTGCACGAGCCGGTCGACGGCGTCGAGGGCTACCTGCTGACCGGCACGACGACCAGCGTCGCCTCGGGCCGCGTGGCCTACTCGTTCGGCCTCGAAGGCCCGGCGGTCACGGTGGACACGGCGTGCTCGTCCTCGCTGGTGGCGCTGCACCTGGCCGTCCAGTCGCTGCGCCGCGGCGAGTGCACGATGGCCCTGGCCGGCGGCGTCACCGTGATGTCCACGCCCGGCATGTTCGTGGAGTTCAGCCGTCAGCGCGGCCTGTCGGCGGACGGCCGGTGCAAGGCGTTCGGTGCCGGGGCCGACGGTACGGGCTGGGCCGAGGGTGCGGGCCTGCTCCTGGTGGAGCGGCTCAGCGACGCCCGGCGCAACGGCCACCGGGTGCTGGCCGTCGTGCGGGGCAGCGCGGTCAACCAGGACGGCGCGTCGAACGGACTCACGGCGCCGAACGGCCCCTCCCAGCAGCGCGTCATCCGCCAGGCCCTGGCGGCCGCCGGACTCGGGCCCGCGGACGTCGACGCCGTGGAGGCGCACGGTACGGGCACGCGGCTCGGCGACCCGATCGAGGCGGAAGCCCTCATCGCCGCCTACGGCCAGGGACGGGACGGCGACCGGCCGCTGTGGCTGGGCTCGCTGAAGTCGAACATCGGACACGCCCAGGCCGCGGCGGGCGTGGCCGGTGTGATCAAGATGGTCATGGCGATGCGGAACGGCGTGCTGCCGCGGACCCTGCATGTCGATGAGCCGACGCCGCACGTGGACTGGTCGGCCGGTGATGTCCGGCTGCTGACCGAGGCAATGGAGTGGCCTGCGACCGACGCGCCGCGGCGTGCCGCCGTGTCGTCCTTCGGCATCAGCGGTACCAACGCGCACGTCATCGTCGAGCAGGCCGCGACGAGCGACGAGCCCGCCCGCGAGACGGCCGTCACGGGACCGGTCCCGTGGGTGCTGTCGGCGAGGAGCGATGAGGCGCTGCGGGCACAGGCGGGCCGGCTGCTGTCCTTTCTGGACGCTGCGGGCGTCGAGGGCGCTGAAGTTCGGGCGGAGGACGTGGCGTTCTCGCTGGCGACGTCGCGTGCGGTGCTGGAGCGCCGTGCGGCGGTCGTGGGGGAGGAGCTCGGAGAGTTCCGGCAGGGGCTGGAGGCGCTTGCTTCCGGTGCTGCTCCGGTGGGTGGTGCCATCGGAGGCAAGGTCGGGTTCTTGTTCTCGGGTCAGGGTTCGCAGCGGATCGGCATGGGACGGGAGCTGTATGCGTCCTATCCGGTGTTCGCGGCGGCGTACGACGAGGTGTGCGCACGTCTCGATGCCACGGTCGACGTCGGTTCCGAGGAGTTGAACCGGACGGGTTCGGCGCAGCCGGCGTTGTTCGCGGTCGAGGTGGCGTTGTTCCGGTTGCTGGAGTCGTGGGGTGTGCGGCCGGATTATGTGGCCGGTCATTCGGTGGGTGAGATCGCGGCGGCTCATGTGGCGGGTGTGTTGTCGCTCGAGGATGCGGCGAGGCTGGTGTCGGCGCGGGCTGCGTTGATGCAGGCGCTGCCCGCGGGCGGTGCGATGGTCGCGGTCCAGGCGGCCGAGGACGAGATACTGCCGCATCTGACCGACGGCGTCGGCGTCGCGGCGGTCAACGGCCCTCGGTCCGTGGTCATTTCGGGTACCGAGGACGCAGTCGCGGCGATTGCCGAATCGTTCGCTGCCCGGGGTCGTAAGACGTCCCGGTTGAAGGTCAGTCACGCGTTCCACTCGCCGTTGATGGATCCGATGCTGGAGGAGTTCGCGGAAGTCGTTCGCGTTCTGGCCTTCGACGAGCCGCGTATCCCGTTGGTCTCGAACCTCACCGGTCGGCTGGCAGAGGCGTACACGCCCGAGTACTGGGTGCGGCACGTCCGTGAGGCGGTGCGGTTCGCCGACGGCGTCGAGACCCTCGGCGATCTGGGCGTGACCACGTTCGTCGAGATCGGTCCGGGTGGTGTGCTCAGCGCCTTGGTCCAGGGTTGTTTCGACGACGGTACGGACGTCGTCACCGTTCCCGTCCTGCGTGCCGACCGGCCCGAGCCGTACGCGCTCGTCACCGCCGTCGGGCAGTTGCACACCCACGGCGTCTCGCCCGACTGGCAGGCGCTCTTCCCGGGTGCCCGCCGCGTCGACCTGCCGACCTACGCCTTCCAGCGCGAGCGCTACTGGCCCGACGCGCCTCAAGCGGCGACCGTCGGTGCCCCGGAGGCGATGGACGCCGAGTTCTGGGACTCCGTCGAAAGCGAGGACCCGGCATCTCTCGGTACGCTCCTGGGACTGGAGCCCGCCGAACTGGACGTGGTCGCACCCAAGCTGGCCGCCTGGCGCCGGCAGCGGCGCGAGCAGTCCACCGCCGACGGCTGGCGCTACCGGATCACCTGGAAGCCGCTCGGTGACATGGTCGGGGCCGCTCCGTCGGGGACCTGGCTCTACGCGGTCTCCTCGGAGACCGCGTGGACCGAGGCGATCCGCGCCGGGCTCATGGAACTCGGCGTCGCGCTCGTACCGTTCGCCGTGGGCGAGGACACCGACCGCGACGTGCTCGCCCGGGCCTTCGCCGACGCCGGGCACGAGCAGGCCGACGGCATCCTGTTCGCCGCAGCACAGGGAGAAGCGGGGGCTGATGCCCTCCAGCGGCTCGTCCTGCTCGTCCAGGCCCTCGGTGACGCCGGGATCGAGGCCCCGCTGTGGTGCCTGACCAGCGGCGCGGTGTCGACCGGCGTGACGGACCTGCTGACCGATCCCGTCTCCGCCCAGCTCTGGGGCCTGGGCAGGATCGTCGCCCTGGAACAGCCGCAGCGCTGGGGCGGGCTCGTCGACCTGCCCGCCGAGCTCGACTCCCACGCGCTGGAGCGACTGGCCGGCGTGCTGACCCAGGCCGACGAGGACCAGCTCGCCGTACGCGCCTCCGGTGTGTCCGCCCGCCGCCTCGTGCGTGCGCCGCAGGGCGCGGCACCGGCGGACGCACCCTGGTCGCCGCGCGGCACCGTGCTCGTGACCGGTGGTACGGGTGCGCTGGGCGGGCACGTGGCCCGCTGGCTCGCCGGCGCCGGTGCCGAGCACCTGGTGCTCACCAGCCGCCGGGGACCCGACGCCCCGGGCGCCGCCGAACTCAAGGCGGAGCTGGAGGAGCTGGGTGCTCAGGTCACCGTCACCGCGTGCGATGCGGCCGACCGCGACGCGCTCGCCGAGTTGTTCGGTCGACACACCGTGAATGCCGTGGTGCACACCGCAGGCGTACTCGACGACGGCCTGGTCGAATCGCTCACGCCCGAGCGCCTCGACCACGTGCTGCGTCCCAAGGTGGACGCGGCGCTCCACCTGCACGAGCTGACCCGGGACCGACAGGACCTCGACGCCTTCGTGCTCTTCTCCTCGATGACCGGTGTCTGGGGCAACGGCGGCCAGGGCGCCTACGGTGCCGCGAACGCCTTCCTCGACGCCCTCGCCGAGCAGCGCCGGGCGCAGGGCGTGCCCGCGCTGGCCGTCGCGTGGGGATCCTGGGCGGACGGCGGCATGGCCCACGGCGGCGCCGGTGACCACCTGCGGCGGCGCGGCGTACGGGAGATCGCGCCCCTTTCCGCGATCTCCGTGCTGCACGATGCGCTGACCCGCGGCGAGACCTCCGTGACCGTCGCGGACGTGGACTGGGACCGCTTCGTCCCGGCCTTCGCCGGCACGCGCCCCTGCCCGTTGCTGCACGGCGTGCCCGAGGCCCGCAAGGCCCTCGAAGCACGCGCCCAGGCTGCGCAGGGCGCCGAAGCGCCCGCGTCCGCGCTGGTCCAGCGCCTCCTCGGCGCCACGCCGGGGGAACAGGACCGCATCCTCCTGGACCTGGTCCGCGAGCAGGCCGCCACGGTGCTCGGCCACACGGGCAAGGGCGCCTTCGAAGCCGACCGGACGTTCCGCGAGACCGGCTTCGACTCGCTCACCGCCGTCGAACTGCGCCACAGGATCAACACGGCCACCGGCCTCAAGCTGCCCACCACCCTGGTTTTCGACCACCCGACCCCCACCGTCCTCGCCCGTCACCTGGGCGAGGAACTCCTCGGCCGGTACGGGCCGGCGGCGGACGCCGGGCAGGCGACGGCCGCCACCGCGGCCGACGAGCCCCTCGCGATCGTCGGCATGAGCTGCCGCTTCCCCGGCGGCGTCCAGTCGCCGGAGGACCTGTGGGAGCTGCTGAGCTCCGGCCGGGACGCGATGTCCGGCTTCCCCACCGACCGCGGCTGGGACATCGACGCGCTCTACGACCCCGACCCCGACCGGCCCGGCACGACGTACTCGCGCGAGGGCGGCTTCATTCAAGGCGCCGACCGCTTCGACGCCGGTCTCTTCGGGATCTCGCCGCGTGAGGCGCTGGCGATGGACCCTCAACAGCGGCTGCTGCTGGAGACCGCCTGGGAGGCCTTCGAGCGGGCCGGCATCGCCCCCGCGTCCGTCCGCGCGAGCCGCACCGGTGTCTTCATCGGCACCAACGGCCAGGACTACGCCAACGGGCTGCGCAACGCGCCCGCGGAGATCGAGGGGTACGCGCTCACCGGCAAGGCTGCCTCGGTCGTCTCCGGGCGCGTGTCCTACATGTTCGGCCTGGAGGGCCCGGCCGTCACGGTCGATACGGCGTGCTCGTCGTCGCTCGTGGCCCTGCACCTGGCCGTCCAGGCACTGCGCAACGGCGAGTGCACGATGGCGCTGGCCGGCGGTGTCACCGTCATGACCACGCCGGATCTGTTCGTTGAGTTCAGCCGGCAGCGCGGGCTGTCGCCCGACGGCCGGTGCAAGGCGTTCGCGGCTGGTGCCGACGGCACGGGCTGGGGCGAGGGGGTGGGCCTGCTGTTGGTGGAGCGGCTGTCCGACGCGGAACGCAACGGTCACCGTGTGCTGGCCGTCGTGCGGGGCAGCGCCGTGAATCAGGACGGTGCGTCCAACGGTCTGACCGCGCCCAACGGTCCCGCGCAGCAGCGGGTGATTCGTCAGGCGCTGGCGTCCGCCGGGCTCACGCCCGCCGACGTGGACGCCGTCGAGGCCCACGGCACGGGCACCAGACTCGGCGACCCGATCGAGGCGCAGGCGCTGCTCGCCACGTACGGCCAGGAGCGGGACGCCGACCGGCCGCTGTGGCTGGGATCCGTCAAGTCCAACATCGGCCACACGCAGGCCGCCGCGGGTGTCGCCGGTGTGATCAAGATGGTGCTGGCGATGCAGCACGGTGTGCTGCCGCAGACGCTCCATGTGGACGAGCCGACCGCGCACGTCGACTGGTCGGCGGGCGCCGTGCGGCTGCTGACCGAGCCGGTGCGATGGCCCGGGACCGCCAGGCCCCGCCGGGCCGCGGTGTCCTCCTTCGGTATCGGAGGCACCAATGCGCACACGATCATCGAGCAGGCGCCCGCCGGGGCTGGGGCCGAGCCGGCCCGGGAACACCGCCCGGTGCCCGTGCCGTGGGTGCTGTCGGCGAAGAGTGAAGTGGCGCTGCGGGCCCAGGCGGAGCGTCTACTGGCCTTCGTGACCGACGATGTGTCGCCCGTCGACGCCGGATTCTCGTCGGCCACGACGCGGTCGGCGCTGGAGCACCGGGCCGCGGTGATCGGCGCCGACCCGGCCGAGCTGCGGGCGGGGCTGGAGGCCCTCGCGGCAGGCGAACCGGCGGCGAACGTCGTCGCCGGGCGCGCTCACTCGGCGGGCAAGGTCGGGTTCCTGTTCTCGGGTCAGGGTTCGCAGCGGGTCGGCATGGGGCGCGGACTCTATGACGCGTTCCCGGTGTTCGCCGCGGCGTACGACGAGATCCGTGCTCACGTCGACGTGACGCTCGACGTGGACTCGGAGGGGTTGAACCGGACGGGTTCGGCGCAGCCGGCGTTGTTCGCGGTCGAGGTGGCGTTGTTCCGGTTGCTGGAGTCGTGGGGTGTGCGGCCGGATTATGTGGCTGGTCATTCGGTGGGTGAGATCGCGGCCGCTCATGTGGCCGGTGTGTTGTCGCTCGAGGATGCGGCGAAGCTGGTGTCGGCACGTGCCGCGTTGATGCAGGCACTGCCCGCGGGCGGCGCGATGGTTGCCGTGCAGGCGACCGAAGACGAGGTGCTGCCGTATGTGACCGAGGAGGTCGGGATCGCGGCGCTCAACGGCCCGCGGTCGGTGGTGGTTTCCGGTGCCGAGGACTTGGTCACCGCCATCGGTGAGGTCTTCGCCGGTCAGGGTCGTAGGACGTCCCGTCTGAAGGTCAGTCACGCGTTCCACTCGCCGTTGATGGATCCGATGCTGGAGGAGTTCGCGGCGGTCGTTCGCGGTCTGGCCTTCGACGAGCCGCGTATCCCGGTGGTCTCGAACCTCACGGGTCGGCTGGCCGAGCCGTACACGCCCGAGTACTGGGTCCGGCACGTCCGTGAAGCGGTCCGCTTCGCCGACGGTGTCCGGACTCTCCACGAGCTGGGCGTGACGGCGTTCGTGGAGATCGGTCCGGGCGGTGTGCTGAGCGGCCTCGCCCAGGGCTGCCTCGACGACGCGGACATCGTCACCGTTCCCGCCCTGCGCGCCGACCGCCCCGAGCCGCAGGCCGTCGTCACCGCGCTCGCCGAACTGCACACCTACGGTGTCTCCCCGGACTGGCAGGCACTCTTCCCCGGCGCCCGGCGTGTCGACCTGCCCACGTACGCCTTCCAGCGCGAGCGCTACTGGCTCGACGCCCGCGCCTCCGCCGGTGACATGCGCGCTGTGGGCCAGGGCGAGGCCGGTCACCCGCTCCTCGGCGCCGCCGTGCCGCTGGCCGACGGCGACGGACACCTGCTCACCGGGCGGCTCTCGACGCATACGCACCCGTGGCTGATGGACCACGCCGTCAGTGGAGTCGCGCTCCTGTCGGGAACCGCGTTCGTCGAGCTGGCGATCACCGCTGCCGACGCCGTGGGCTGCGACCTGCTGGAAGAGCTGACGCTGGAGACACCGCTGCTCGTGCCCGAGCGTGGCGGCGTCGCCCTGCAGGTGCGCGTCGGCGCCGACGACGGCTCGGGCCGCCGGACGCTGACCGTGCACTCGCGGATCGACGGCGGGGATGCGTATGCCCACGAGGACGTCTCCGAGCGGGCATGGGTCCGGCACGCCTCCGGCTCGCTGGCCGTCGCCACAGGAAGGCCCGTGGACGGCTCGCTCGCCGCGTGGCCACCCGTGGGCGCGGAGCCGGTCGACGTCGACGGGTTCTACGACCGCCTCGCCGGCATGGCGCTCGACTACGGCCCCGCCTTCCAGGGGCTGCGCGCCGCGTGGCGGAGCGGGGACGACTTCTTCGCCGAGGTGGAGCTGTCGGGCGCGGAGCGGAGGGACACGGGCGCGTACGGCCTGCACCCTGCGCTGTTCGACGCCGCCCTGCACACCGTCTGGCTGGGCGCGGTCGAGCCCGAGGCCGGGACGGGGAACGGGCTGCTGCCGTTCGCCTGGAGCGGCGTGCGCCTGGCGGCTGCCGGAGCCTCCGGCCTGCGGGTGAAGGTCTCGCGCGTCGGCACCGGCACCTCCACGGTGTCGCTGACGCTGGCCGACGGCACCGGTGAGCCGATCGCGCAGGTCGACGCGCTGACCCTGCGCCCGCTGCCCGCCGACCAGTTGCGCGCAGGTTCCGGCCGCGACGACGCGGTCTTCGGCCTGGAGTGGACGCCGGTCAGCCTGCCGTCCGCGCCGGACGGCATGAGGATCGAGATGTATGAGGATCTCGCCGCTCTTCGGGCCGCCTACTCGCCGGCGAGCGCCGATGCCGGAGCCGTGGCCGAAGCCGATGTCGTGGTCGTGCCCTGCCCGATCGGGACCGGTGCGGATCTTGCCACACGGGTCCGTGAGGTCACCCAGGCGGTGCTGGAGTTGGTGCAGTGGTGGCTGACCGAGGAACGCCCGGCGCGCCTGGTGCTGGTGATGCGTACGGGAGACCTCGCCCAGTCGGCGGTCTGGGGACTGGTGCGCTCGGCGCAGACCGAGAACCCCGACCGCATCGTGCTGGTGGAGACCGTCGGCGATGCCGATGCCGACGTCGGCATCGATGGTGACGGCGCCGGTCTTGCCCGGGTGCTGCCCGGCCTGATCACGTCGGGTGAGCCGCAGGCCGCGGTGCACGCGGACGACGAGGTCCGGGTGCCGAGGCTGGTCCGCGTCGCTGCGCCGGACACGGATCCGGAGCTTCCCGGCCTCGGCTCCGGCACCGTTCTGCTGACCGGCGCGTCGGGCGGGCTGGGCGGGCAGTTCGCCCGGCACCTGGTCGCCGAGCACGGCGTCCGCAGCCTGCTGCTCGTCAGCCGCCGTGGTGGAGACGCACCCGGCGCGGCCGAACTCACCGCCGAGCTGACCGCGCAGGGCGCCGACGTCACCTGGGCCGCGTGTGACGTGGCCGACCGCGATGCCGTCCGTGCACTCCTTACCGGGCCCGGGCAGAGCCTGTCCGCGATCATCCACACCGCCGGCGTCCTGGACGACGGAATCATCGGCTCGCTGACCCCCGAGCGGCTGGACGCCGTGTTCCGACCGAAGGTGGACGCGGCGCTGAATCTGCACGACCTGGCGGGTGAGCTGTCCGGCGACCTGTCCGCGTTCGTGCTCTTCTCCTCGGTGGCGGGCACCCTCGGCACGCCGGGCCAGGGGAATTACGCCGCTGCCAACACCTTCCTCGACGCCCTCGCCGAGCACCGCCGATCCGCGGGCCTGCGGGCCACGTCGCTGGCCTGGGGCTTGTGGGCGCAGGACAGCGAGAGCGCCATGACCGGCAGCCTCGACCACACCGATCTCACCCGCATCAAGCGCATGGGCCTCGCCGCGATCCCGTCGGCGGACGGCCTGCGGATGTTCGACGCGGCACTGGCCACCGATCGGGCAGCAGTCGCCCCGATCCGGCTCGACACGTCCGCCTTCCGAGACGGACCGGGGCAGCCCGTGCCGCCGGTCCTGCGCGAACTGGTGAGGGTCGCACCGGTGCGGCGCACGGCACGGACCACGCCGAAGGGATCGCTGGGGCAGCGGCTGGCCGGGCTGCCGGAGGCCGAGCGCGAGCACGTGGTGCTGGACCTGGTGCGTACCCAGGTCGCCGCCGTGCTCGGGCACGCCGGCGCGCAGTCGGTCGGCGCGGACGACTCGTTCAAGGACATCGGGTTCGACTCGCTGACCGCCGTCGAACTGCGCAACCGGCTCAACTCGGCCGTCGGCATGCGCTTGCCCGCCACCCTGATCTTCGACCACCCGAACCCGCTTGCCCTCGCCCGCTTCCTCACCGCCGAAGCCGCTGGTGCTGGCGGGGCGGCGCCAGCCGTGTCGGCGACCTTCTCCCCAGCCACCGGAACGGCGGACGAGCCCATCGCGATCGTGGGCATGGCCTGCCGCTACCCCGGCGGCGTGCGGTCGCCCGAAGACCTGTGGCAGCTGGTGTTCTCCGGCCGCGACGCCGTGTCGGGCTTCCCCGGGGACCGCGGCTGGGACGTGGAGAAGCTCTACGACCCGAACCCCGACCAGTGGGGCACCAGCTACACCCGAGAGGGCGGCTTCCTCCACGACGCGGCGGACTTCGACGCCGAGTTCTTCGGGATCTCGCCGCGTGAGGCGCTGGCGATGGACCCGCAGCAGCGGTTGCTGCTGGAGACGTCGTGGGAGGCGTTCGAGCGGGCCGGGATCGACCCGGCGACGGTGCGGGGCAGCAGGACGGGTGTCTTCGCCGGCGTGATGTACCACGACTACGGCGGGCGCGTGCGCACCTCGCCGGCAGGGCTGGAGGGCTACCTCGTCAACGGCAGCGCGGGCAGTGTCGCTTCGGGGCGCGTTTCGTACACGTTCGGCCTGGAGGGGCCGGCGGTCACGGTCGACACGGCGTGCTCGTCGTCGCTGGTGGCGCTGCACCTGGCGACCCAGTCGCTGCGGAGCGGTGAGTGCTCGATGGCGCTGGTCGGCGGGGTCACGGTGATGGCAGGCCCGTCCGTGTTCGTGGAGTTCAGTCGGCAGCGTGGTCTGTCGGCGGACGGCCGGTGCAGGGCGTTCGGCGCCGGCGCGGACGGCACGGGGTGGGCCGAGGGTGCGGGCATGCTGCTGGTGGAGCGGCTGTCGGATGCCCGTCGGAACGGGCACCAGGTGTTGGCGGTGGTCCGTGGTACGGCGGTGAACCAGGACGGTGCGTCGAACGGTCTGACGGCTCCGAACGGGCCTTCGCAGCAGCGGGTGATCCGGCAGGCGCTGGCGAACGCCGGTGTGTCCTCGGATGAGGTCGACGCGGTGGAGGCGCACGGTACGGGCACGCGGCTCGGCGACCCGATCGAGGCGCAGGCGCTGATCGCCACGTACGGGCAGGAGCGGCTGGAGGAACGGCCGTTGTGGCTGGGTTCGCTGAAGTCCAACATCGGTCATGCGCAGGCTGCGGCGGGCGTCGGCGGCATCATCAAGATGGTCATGGCGATGCGGCACGGTGTGCTGCCGCAGACCCTGCACGTCGATGAGCCGACGCCGCATGTGGACTGGTCTGCCGGTGATGTCCGGCTGCTGACCGAGGCCGTGGAGTGGCCCGCGACCGACGGACCACGTCGAGCTGCGGTGTCCTCCTTCGGCGTGAGCGGAACCAATGCGCACGTGATCGTCGAGCAGGCGCCCGGCGTGACGGAGGATCCCTCGGCTTCGGCTCCGGCTCCGGCCTCGGGCGCGGTCGTGCCGTGGGTGCTGTCGGGCAGGACGGAGACGGCGCTGCGGGAGCAGGCGGGCCGGCTGCTGTCCTTCCTGGATGCCGGGGGCGTCGGGGGCGCAGGGGTTCGGGCGGAGGACGTGGCGTTCTCGCTGGCGACGTCGCGTGCGGTGCTGGAGCGCCGTGCTGTGGTCGTGGGGGAGGAGCTTGCGGAGCTCCGGCAGGGGCTGGAGGCGCTTGTGTCCGGGGCCGCTCCGGTGGGCGGTGGCGTCGGGGGCAAGGTGGGGTTCTTGTTCTCGGGTCAGGGTTCGCAGCGGGTCGGCATGGGGCGCGAGTTGTACGGGGCGTACCCGGTGTTCGCGGCGGCGTACGACGAGGTGTGTGCG